>NZ_WIVZ01000056.1:0-24143 GCF_009600325.1 Pseudomonas sp. FSL R10-2189 | reverse complement strand
TAAGGGGTCAATGTGTCCTATTAAAAGTGTTCGCGATGTCTCCGAACATTGTGTTCGCTATGTCCCCGGTCCATACACTCCCGGAGGGAGAGGGAGCTTTACCGAGGTGTTCTCAGGTCCAGCGCAAAGCTTTTAGTCCCCTCTCCCTTCGGGAGAGGGCTAGGGAGAGGGCGCTTTTAAGCTGAAAATACCTGACAAGCATCAACGCGAAACCCGCGTCCTTGACCTATGCTGCATGCGTTTTCAAGCACAAGGAGATGGCCGTGAACGCGCCCGCTACGACCCCGCCGCCGGCAACGGCAAAAGTTAAGTTACCCATAGGTCTGGTCATCGCCATTGTGGCGATGGTGGGCGTTTTGCTGATGCCGTTGCCCGCCGACTTGCCGGTCGCCGGGCACCGGATGTTGGCGATTCTGGTGTTTGCCGTGGTGGTGTGGATCACCGAAGCGGTGTCATACGAAGCCAGCGCCATCATGATTACGTCGCTGATGGCGTTTTTGATTGGCATGGCGCCGACCCTGGCCGACCCGTCGAAAATCTACGGCACCAACGCCGGGATCACCATGGCCCTCACCGGGTTTTCCAATGCCGCGCTGGCGCTGGTGGCCGGGGCGTTGTTTATTGCGGCGGCCATGACCCACACCGGGCTGGACCGGCGTATCGCGCTGGTGACCCTGTCACGCATCGGCACCAGCACCCGGCGCATTTTGATCGGGGCGATTGCGGTGACCATTCTGCTCAGCCTCGTGGTGCCCAGCGCCACCGCGCGCAGTGCATGTGTGGTGCCGATCATGATGGGGGTGATTCTGGCGTTTGGCGTCGACAAGCGCTCCAACATCGCCGCCGGGATCATGATTGTGGTGGCGCAGGGCACCAGTATCTGGAACGTCGGCATTCAAACCGCTGCCGCGCAAAACCTGCTGACAGTCGGATTTATGGACAAGATGCTCGGCGAACGGGTCAATTGGCTCGACTGGCTGATCGCCGGTGCGCCGTGGGCCATCATCATGTCGGCGGTGTTGCTGTTTGTGGTGCTGAAAATGCTCCCGCCGGAAAGCGACAGCATTCCGGGCGGTAAAGAAGCCGTGGAAAAATCACTGGCCGAACTGGGCCCCATGACCGGGCCGCAGAAGCGCCTGATGGCGGTTTCCATCGCGCTGTTGCTGGGCTGGGCCACGGAAGGCAAGTTGCACAGCTTTGACACCACCTCCATTACCTACGCCGGGCTGGTGATACTGTTGCTGCCGCGTTACGGGGTCATGACCTGGAAAGACGTGCAGTCGCGTATCCCGTGGGGCACGGTGATTGTGTTCGGCGTGGGGATCAGCCTGGGGACGGCGTTGCTGACCACCCAGGCGGGGCAATGGCTGGGCGGGCAGGTAGTGCATAACACCGGGCTGGATCAGGTAGGGCCACTGGGGATTTTTGCGATTCTGGGGGCGTTTCTGATTTTGATTCACCTGGGCTTTGCCAGTGCGACGGCGCTGACATCGGCCTTGCTGCCCATTCTGATTGCGGTCTTGCAGACCTTGCCGGGTGAATTCAGCCGCTTGGGCATGACCATGTTGCTGGGCTTTGTGGTGAGCTACGGCTTTATCCTGCCCATCAACGCCCCGCAAAACATGGTGTGCCTGGGCACACAAACCTTCACCGCCAAGCAATTTGCCAAGGTCGGCTTGATAGTCACCGTGGTGGGTTATCTGCTGATGTTGCTGTTTGGCGCGACGTACTGGAGCTGGCTGGGCTGGATGTAACACCATCTGTAGGAGCGAGCTTGTCTCGCGATCTGTTGATCTTGATCTGGCTTTTGATCTTGATCTAAGAGGCCCCGTTAAACCACGCTGGCCGAACGCAGGTTTTGCGCAGAGGGTAACCCGGCAGGACGCCGGGTTAGCCGCGACACGGCCAGGGATGGCCGATCGCGGCGGCCCTCTAAGCAAGGCCTGTGGTGAGGGCATGCCGAGCCACAGCGAGGCACCGAGGGGTTGGGGCAAAAAGCGTTTGGCCACTTTGCGCTTTTCAAAGTGGCACGGCGTAAGGCCGGAACCCTAAGTTGCCGTTGCCGCAGCAACGGATATGTACAAAAAATCAAGAGCCCCTCACCCTGGCCCTCTCCCGAAGGAGAGGGAACCGATTGGGGGATGCTGAAGATAGTCGGTGGCCTGTTTGCTGCGCGACAGCGCGGCGTCGAAGACGGGGCGGTGTTGTGGCTCAATGATTTTGGACCATGATGTAGGAGTATCGACCTAAGGAAAAATCATGGGATATCGGGTTGTTAACGCCGAGGAAAAAGCAGAAGCCATTCGCTTGGTTGTAGAGATGAAGTGCTCTGTACCTCAAGCTTGTGAGCTTACGGGAGTGGGCCCTACAGCTCTACGCCGGTGGGTTCTGCACTGGCGCCGAGAGCACGCAGGAAGTATGCAGCTCCCTCGGCCCCAGGATCAGGATCTGATCGAGTCATTGCAGGCTCAGTTGGCGCTGCTTGAGGCCGAGAACCAAGTGCTAAAAAAGCAATTGCCCTCTCATCTGAAGGTTCTGTTCAACCGAACCAAGTGATTGATGGCGTTAGAGGGGCGATGTCGGTTCGACGTGCGTGTTCGATCTTGAGCCTGCCTCGCAGTAGCTTTTACGCGAAACGTAAGCCTGCGGCGCCTCGTGTTATCGAGAAGAGTCTTGAGTCGAAAATTCGTGCGCTGCACAAAGAACATCGCGAGGCGCTGGGCGCCCGCGGCTTATCCAAGGAGCTGAGAAAAGGTGGGATTTCTATCGGGCGTCACCGAATGAGCTCCTTGATAAGCACCCTTGGGCTTACAAGGCGCCGGGCGCGTTATGGCCACTATCGGCGTGCCACTAAACCTGAAATCACAGCGCCGAACATACTTGATCGTCGGTTCAACCCCGTCCAGGCGAACACACTTTGGGCAGGCGACATCACCTACATCAAGGTGAAAGAAAGCTGGCTGTATCTGGCAGTAGTGATGGATCTTTTTTCACGCAGGATTGTGGGATGGGCTTGCTCACGCACAGCCGATACGGATTTGTCTATCAAAGCGCTGGAGCTGGCAGTTGCGCTGCGTAACCCAATGCCAGAGCTGCTATTTCACTCAGATCAAGGGTGCCAGTACACCTCCAATCGATTTACAAAATGCCTGGAGGAAAAACGGATCGTCCATAGCGTAAGCCGACGAGGCAATTGCTGGGACAATGCGGTAGTTGAGCGTTATTTCAGAACGTTGAAACATGACTGGATGCCCGAAAACGGATATCAGAACCATTACGATGCGGAGAAGGACGTGTTGGATTTTGTATCGCACTACAACCATCGCCGCTGTCACACCGCATCGAACAATCTGCCGCCTGCTCTGTTTGAGCAACAGGCGGCCTAAAAACTCCTACAGAGTGGTCCAAAAAAACTGGATCCCTACACGGCACCTCCTACAGGGTGGATTTAGCTACCACCCTCGCTGCGCCCGCCGCTGCTGACTTCGGCGGGTACATCTTCGCCAGCCATGCGTTTACGGAACAAGGACGTGCGGGCCAGTAGCAAGGTGGTCACCGGCACGGTAATCGCCAGCAAAATCGGGATCAGCCAGGCGTGCAGGACCGGCGTGGATTTAAGTGCCGAGAAGTACACAATCGAGGCCAGTGCCACGCACCAGGCGCCAAGGGTTGAAGCCAGTGCAGGCGGGTGCATGCGCTGGAAAAAGTCCTTGAGGCGCAGCATCCCGATGGCTCCAAACAGCGCAAACAGGCTGCTGACCACCAGCAGCACGGCCACCGGTATCTCGATCCAGAGCGACAGCTCGCTGACGGAATTCATTCAATTACCTCCCCACGCAGCAGGAACTTGGCCAGCGCAAACGAGCCGACAAACCCGAACAGGGCGATCAGCAAGGCGGCCTCGAAGTAGGTGTCACTGGCATAACGTATGCCCAACACCAGCATCATCAGCATGGCCACGATATACAGGTAGTCCAGCGCCAGAACCCGGTCCTGGGCCGAGGGGCCTTTAAACAGGCGGACCACGGTCAGCACCATCGCCAGGCTAAAGAAAAACAGGCTGATCAGGATGGCATTGGAGAGCAGGGCACTCATTCAAAGATCTCCATCAAGGGGCGCTCGTAAGCCGTTTTGAAGTGCTCGATAAATTGCGCTTCGTCATCCAGGTCAAAAACGTGCAACAACAGCACACTGCGGTCCAGCGCCAGTTCGGACCAGACCGTACCCGGCACCACCGTGGTGATCATCGACAAGGCCGCGAGGCCGTTGGCGTCACGCAGGTCGAGGGGGATCTTGATGAACCGCGAGCGTGGCGGGCGCTTGCCGGCATTGAGCACACCCCAGGCCACGGCGATGTTGGACATGATCACGTCACGCCCCACCAAAAAGAACAACTTGAGGATCACACCCGGACGGTGGATGTGAATCGGCAGGGGCCGCAGGGGCGCGAACATGATTGGCGCCAAAAAGCCCAGCGCTGCACCGAGCAACAGATTGCCGGCGCTCAATGACAAGTTGAGCAGCAACCACAGTGCCCACAACGCCAGGGACAACCACGGTGCCGGGAATAAACGCTTCATGGCTGCACCTCCTGCAACGCCGCTTTGGCAGTGGGGCCAGGCACAGGGCGAGACTCCAATACTGCCTGCACATAACGCTCAGGGTTGCTCAAGGTCTCGGCGGCGGCCTGGGTAAAGCGCAACAGCGGCTCGGCCTTGACCGTCAGGACCACGCACAGCGCCAGCAGCAATACGATGGGCATGCATTCAAGGCGACGCAGGATCGGTGAAGGCCGCTCCAGGGGTGTCCAGAAGCGCTGGATGCCCATGCGCGAAAAGGCGATCAAAGAGGCCAGCCCGGACAGAATCAGCAAAGCCAGCAAGCACCAGGCGGCGGTAGACACCGGGGCGTTGATCTCGTTGCCCAGCCCGGCCGGGTTGAGCAGCGCGTTGAGCAAGCTGAGCTTGCCGATAAACCCGGACAGCGGCGGCATACCGATAATCAGCAGGGCGCAGGCGATAAAACTCAAGCCCAGAAACGCCATCGCCCACGGAATAATCTGCCCGACCACGACGTTTTGCTCGTCGTCCAGGTTGGTCCCGCGCGGGGGCGGCTCAACGATGGAAGGTAATGCTTCAGCATCTTCTTCGTACAGCGTCTCGCTGGATGAGCGCGAACGTTCAATGAGCTCGGCCAGCAAGAACAGCGCACTCAGTGCCAGGGTGGAGCTGACCAGATAAAACAGGGCCGCCGCAATCAGGTTGGGTTGGGCAAAACCCACCGCCGACAACAGAATGCCGGCCGACACCAGAATGCTCAGGCTGGCCATGCGCTCCAGGCGCTGGGCTGCGAGGATCGCAATGGCGGCGCAGACAATGGTTGCCATGCCGCCGTAGATCAACCAGTCGCTGCCAAAGTAGGCCGAAGCCCCGGCCTGGCCCGAGAACAGCAGCGTCCACAGGCGCAATACGGTGTAGATCCCGACCTTGGTCATGATCGCGAACAGCGCTGCTACCGGGGCGCTGGCCGAGGAGTAGGCGGGCACCAGCCAGAAGTTCAGCGGCCACATGCCGGCTTTTGCCAGAAAAGCGATGGCCAGAATGGCCGCACCGGCGTGCAACAAACCGCGATCGGCTTCGGGCACCAAGGGGATTTTGAACGCCAGATCGGCCATGTTCAGCGTGCCGGTGACGCCATAAATCAACGCCGCCCCAATCAGGAACAGTGACGAAGCCAGCAGGTTGATCGCGATGTAATGCAGGCCCGACGACACCCGTGCCTTGCCCGAACCGTGCAGCATCAGGCCGTAAGAGGCCGCCAGCAACACTTCGAAAAACACGAACAGGTTGAACAGGTCGGCGGTCAGGAAAGCGCCATACAACCCCATCAACTGGATCTGGAACAGCGCATGGAAGCTGGAACCGGCTCGGTCCCAGCGGGCCATGGCGAACATCAGCGCGCAACTGGCGATCACCCCGGTAAGCACCAGCATCAGTGCCGACAAGCGATCCACCACCAGCACAATGCCGAATGGCACCTGCCAGTTGCTCGGCAGGTACACGCCTATCGAGGTCGGGCTGCCAGTTTGTTGCGTCCAGAGCAGCAAGGTGATTGAGATGCACAGCCCGAGCAGGGTCGAGCCGAGGTTGATGCGGGCTTTGAGCGGACGATGTTTTTCGCCCAGTAACAGCATGCACGCAGCGGTAAACAGCGGTAGCAGGATGGGCGCGACGATCAAATGCGGCATCAAATTCATTCTTTAGGCTCCCGGCCATCCACATGGTCGGTACCGGTCAGGCCGCGAGAGGCCAGCAAGACCACCAGAAACAGCGCGGTCATGGCAAAACTGATGACGATTGCGGTCAACACCAGTGCCTGCGGCAAAGGGTCGGTGTAGTTGAGCAAGTCTTGCGGCACGCCTTCTTTGATCACAGGCTCCTTGCCGATAAACAGGCTGCCCATGCTGAAAATAAACAGGTTGACCCCGTACGACAGCAAGCACAGGCCCATCACCACCTGAAAGGTTCGAGGGCGCAGGATCAGCCAGGTACCAGAGGCGGCAAGCACCCCGATAGCAATAGCGATAACTTCTTCCATCAGGCAGCTCCCGTCTTGGATTGGAGGGCGGGACGATGGGCTCGTACCGATTGGTGAGCCAGCGCTGTGAGAATCAGCAGCGTGGCGCCGACCACAACGGCAAACACACCAATGTCAAAAAACAGCGCACTGGCCACGTGAATCTCACCCAGCACCGGCAAGCTGAAATGCGCGGTATGGGTGGTCAGGAACGGGTAGCCCCACAGCAGCGAGCCCAGCCCGGTCAACGTTGCACAGAGCAACCCGGTACCCATCCAGCGCAACGGCCGCAGGCTCATTTGTGCCTCGACCCACTGCGTGCCGGCCACCATGTATTGCAGGATGAACGCCACCGACATCACCAGGCCTGCGACGAAACCGCCGCCCGGCTGGTTGTGCCCGCGCATAAACAGGTACATCGAGACCATAAACGCAATTGGCAACAGCAAACGCACCAGCACCGCAGGCACCATCATGAAGCCCAAGGCGGTATCGCTGGCGCTGCGCGGGTTCACCAGGTCGGTGACCACGTCTTTGGCCAGCAAGCGCTGCTGAGCAGGCAACTGCATGCTTTCTTTGGGAGGGCGGAACCGGCGCAGCAGGGCGAATACGGTCAGGGCCACGGCGGCCAGTACGGTGATTTCACCCAGGGTGTCGAAACCGCGGAAGTCCACCAGCATCACGTTCACCACGTTGGTGCCGCCGCCTTCGGGCAACGCACGGCTGAGGAAGAACGAAGAGATGTGGTTCGGGGTTTGCCGGGTCAACATGGCGTACGACAGCACCGCCATGCCGCCGCCGACGGCGATCGACAACAGCAAGTCGCGCAGACGACGGATACGGGCTTTGTTGAGGGTGCCAGGCAGCGGCGAGACTTCTTCGATCCGCCGTGGCAGCCAACGCAGGCCCAACAGGATGAGCACCGTGGTCACCACCTCAACCACCAGTTGGGTCAAGGCCAGGTCCGGTGCCGAGAACCAGACGAAGGTCACGCAGGTCATCAAGCCGCACACACTGACCATGGTCAAAGCGGCCAGACGGTGGTACTTGGCTTGCCAGGCAGCGCCGATGGCACAGGCAATCGCCAGCAGCCACAAGGTCACAAACACAATGGAGCCCGGAATGTTCGGCCGGTCGCCCCAGCTCAAGCCGCTGTAGAGCATCGGGATCAGCCCGGCAATCACCGCCGCCAGCACCAGCAAGAACAACTGGGTTTGCAGGCGTAAGGTGCTCACATGTCGCTCGACGCGCCGCGCTCGGCGCATGAGCACCACCATGCTGCGTTCGAAGAAACGCTTGCCGTTGAAGTACTTGATCAGCGGCGGCAGCGGGAAGCGCTCAAGTTTGAGCTGCTTGCGCAACAACACGTACAGCACGATACCGCCGGACATGGCGATCAGGCTCATGATCATCGGGGCATTCAGGCCGTGCCAGATGGCCAGGCTGTATTCGGGCAGGTCGCCCCCCACCACCGGTTGCGCGGCCGCAGCGAGCAGCGGGCCGACAGTGTGGGCCGGGAAGATGCCGACCATCAGGCAGGTAAACACCAGCAGCTCGACCGGCGCCCGCATCCAGCGCGGCGGCTCGTGCGGAGTGTGCGGCAGGTCGGTGGCAGGCGGGCCGAAGAACACATCCACGGTAAAGCGCAGCGCGTAGGCCACGCTAAACGTACCGCCAATGGTAGCGATGACAGGCAGGGCAATTTCGACCCAGGCCGTGGAGTTGATGAACACCGTTTCGGCGAAGAACATTTCTTTCGACAAGAAACCGTTGAGCAACGGCACACCGGCCATCGACGCACTGGCCACCATCGCCAGCGTGGCGGTGTACGGCATCAGTTTGAACAGGCCGCTGAGCTTACGGATATCCCGCGTGCCGGTTTCGTGGTCGATGATCCCGGCCGCCATGAACAGCGAGGCCTTGAAGGTGGCGTGGTTGAGGATATGGAACACCGCCGCCACGGCCGCCAGCGGGCTGTTAAGGCCCAGCAGCAGGGTGATCAGGCCCAGGTGGCTGATGGTCGAATAGGCCAGCAGGCCCTTGAGATCGTTTTGAAACATCGCGCAGTACGCGCCGAGCACCAGGGTGCAGGCCCCGGCGCCGCTGACAATCCAGAACCATTCTTCGGTGCCGGACAGGGGCGACCACAGGCGCGCCAACAGGAATACCCCGGCCTTGACCATAGTTGCCGAGTGCAGATAAGCCGAAACCGGAGTCGGCGCCGCCATGGCATGGGGCAGCCAGAAATGAAACGGGAATTGTGCACTTTTGCTAAGGGCGCCGATGAGGATCAGCGGCAACAGAATGGGGTACAGGCTGTGAGCTTTGATCTGGTCGCCTGCGGCCAGCACGACGTCCAGATCATAGCTGCCGACAACATGGCCGAGCAGCATGACCCCCGCCAGCAAGCACAAGCCCCCGGCGCCAGTGACCATCAGCGCCATATAGGCGCCGCGTCGGGCGTCAGAGCGGTGGTGCCAATAGCCGATCAGCAGGAACGAGAAAAGACTGGTCAGCTCCCAGAAAAATACGATCTGGATCAAGTTGCCCGAAATCACCAGGCCGAGCATCGCGCCCATAAACGCCAGGAAAAACGAGAAGAAGCGCGGCACCGGGTCTTCGGGTGACATGTAGTAACGGGCGTACAGAGACACCAGCGCGCCTATGCCCAGGACCAGAATCGAGAACAGCCAGGCAAACCCGTCCATGCGCAGGACAAAATTGAGGCCGATACTCGGCAGCCACATGAACTCTTCACGAATCACCCCACCATGGGCGATTTGCGGATAGAGCAGGGCAACTTGAACTAAGCCGATCAGAGCAATCAAACCGGCCAGCAGTGATTCACTGTTACGTGCGTTGTGCGGCAAAACAGCCGCCAGACAGCTGCCAATAAATGGCAGAAGCAGTAGAACTATCAGGGACATAGGCTTCTAATCTGCAGGAGTTTGCGAACGATCATACGTGGCGGCTTGACGATCACCAACAACGTATCTGTAGATGAATCCTACAAAATGTGTGCAAAACTTTAACAACGAGCCGGGTGCCTTCCTTATTGACCCGCTTGCGAGATGCGAGCGTCGCCCCCATACGTGGGGGCGAGTCATGCCAGGAGATGAGGTTTAACCGGGTGAATGTAGTGCCAAGGCATCACTCGCAGGCTTGATTACCTTGCTTTTCATCCGACTCGCCGGGCGTTTTACCTTTTGTTTTTAACTCACTAACGATCACCGCTGCAACAATCAATACCGCACCGAGCAATGCGATGCCGGGTAAACGCTCCCCGGCGATACGCCCGACGATCCCGGCCCATACCGGTTCACCCGCGTAAATAAGCGTGGCGCGGGTCGGTGAAACACTTTTTTGTGCCCAGTTCATCGCCACTTGAATAATCGCGCTAGCAGCCCCCAGGCCCACCGCGCTGATCAGCAACAGCCAAGAGAAGTCAGGGATGGCCTCGCCGCTCGGCACCACCATCAAGAAGGACAGAATAGACGCGGTGGCGAGCTGCACGACGGTCACCCGTCGCACATCGACTTTGCCGGCATAGGCGCTGATCAGGATTATTTCGGCGGCGATGGCGATTGCACTGATCAGGGTCACGATCTCACCCTGGCTGAAGTTCAGCGATGCACCATTGGGCCCGGACAGCAGCATCAAGCCGGTAAACGCCATCACGATACCGATACTCGGCATCAGGCCGGGTCTGCGGCCCAGTACCAACCACTGCAGCAGCGGCACGAAAGGCACGTAAAGAGCGGTGATAAAGGCCGACTGGCTGCTGGGAATGGTTTGCAGGCCTACGGTTTGCAAGCCGTAACCGAACATGATTGCCGTACCAATGAAAAAACCGGCTTTTAGCTCCAGTCGTGTGAAACCGCGCAAGCTTCGCCAGGAAAACAGCGCCACGATCGTCGCCGCGGCAGCAAAGCGCAGGCCGACAAAAAACATCGGGCCGCTGGACGTCAATGCATGCTGTACCAACAAAAAGGTGCCACCCCAGACTATGGTGATCAGGATCAGCACACATTCTGCTTTACTGAAACGAGCCGTAATCGACCCGAGCTTGGAAGTTTTTAACGTTGACATAACCTTGCACGCCACAAGATGAGAGACGCACAATGCGTCAAAGCTGAGCAGTATACTGCGCACCCCCATAGAGTGAGCAATATAGTGCCCAACGAAATTCCCCATTCTGATCCGTCACAGAGAGGTTTCATGCAACGTACTTCGGTATTGCAGCACGTCAGTCAGAACGTTCGGCGCTTGAGGCTGCTCGCTCACCTTAGCCAAAGTGCATTGTCTGATTTGTCGGGTGTCAGCCGCCGGATGCTGGTTGCGATAGAGGCGGGCGAGAAAAACGTCAGCCTGAGCACCCTTGATCGGGTAGCAGAGGCGTTGAACGTGGCGTTCAGTGATTTGATTCAGGCGCCGGGTTCTGTTGACCCGAGTCGCATTAATGAGCTGGCGTGGGCCGGGAACAGCACTGCGAGCAAGGCGGTGTTATTGGCCAAGGCGGTGGCCTGTAAAGAGGTTGAGCTATGGGAATGGACCCTGGTGCCGGGCGACGAATACCACTCGCAGGCTGATGCCGATGGCTGGAGCGAGCAGTTATATGTAGTGGAAGGGCGCTTGACGCTGGTGATTGACGAACAGTCGTTCACGTTTGGCGCAGGGGAGTTCTATATGTACGCCAGCAATAAACCGCATTCTTACCGCAATGACGGCGATGAAGTGGTTCGCTTTATCCGCAACGTGGTTATTTAAGAAGGGTGGCGGGACAAACGTCCCGCCGAGCCAGGCTGCCGCACACCGTTCGCTCGCGGTCCAGGCCAATCATTAGGTCAATTGGCTTGAACAGGGTATGTGCTGACTGGGGGAATCAGCCCGAGCGACGTTGGCTGCACAGCAGACCTGACGCAACACACCGCTTAGCGGATGTTTTTGATGGTGCCTTTGTTGCCGGTAACCGTCACGTTCACCTTCTTGAAGATGAAGTAGTCTTCAACCGACACTGCGTAACGAGGTGCGACGATCAAATCCGAACCCGAGCTCTTGACCGCTTTGTAAGCAGCAGCTGCTTTAGTGGCAGACACTGGGTCTGGCAGGCTGAAAGCAGGAGCAGGGCCGCCATAGGTCACGCCGTCTGCAAACTCACTGTCGCCGCTGATTTTCAGCACGCCGAACAGAATGTCCGAAGACGATTGGCCGGTGATCTCTCCGCCCACTTCAATGTTAGCTTTCAGGTCAGCAGTGACAGTACCCGCGATTGGAGCGTTTGGCTGGCTCACGTTGTGGCTCATGCAACCGCTGGTGGCCAGAACTGCTGCCACTAATGCGACAGGCATCCATATTTTCTTCATCGTAAAGCTCCAAGAGATTTGTCAGTCCGTTCGTTAACGGCGGCGAGACTGTACGTGAGCACTCTTAGGATTAAAGTCAGCCAAGTCCCTCTCTCGCGCAGGCATAAAACCTATTGGAGGTAGGAATTTGGATTGCCTCCTACTTTTACGGGCCTTCACTGTAGGTACGCGGCAGGGCGGGGTGTAATACGCGGGAGGTACGGAAAGATCAAAAGATCGCGAGGCAAGTTTTGTGGTGAATATAAGACCCGTGGGAGCGGGCTTGCTCGCGATACAGACGACTCGGTATGGATGTTTCACCCTGTCGATGCAATCGCGAGCAAGCCCGCTCCCACGGCATGCTGAAATAGCCTGAACCCGTTTTAGCGCTCTTCGGTCACGCACTCATCGAGCGCGGAGCGCCAGTCTGGCTGGCTGACTTGCCATTCACGTGCCAGGCGGCTGCAGTCCAGACGTGAATTTTGCGGGCGGGCCGCTGGGGTCGGGTAGGCGCTGGCCGGTATCGGCTCAAGGGTGGCGCACGTTTTGCCTTGGGCCGTCAGGTGCTCGGCAATGGCTTGGGTAAAACCAAACCAGGAGGTTTCACCGGCTGCTGTCAGGTGGTACACCCCCCATGCACCGGCCTGGCCCGCTTGCCAGCGCTCGATCAACGCGCGCGTGCTCCTGGCAATGGTGCCGGCCCAGGTCGGTGCGCCAATCTGGTCAGCCACCACGCGCAGCTCGGTTTTTTCCGGGAGTAAACGCTGCATGGTCAGCAGGAAGTTCTTGCCGTGGGTGGAGTACACCCAACTGGTGCGCAGGATCAAATGCTGCCCGCCCACTGCAGTGATCGCTTGCTCGCCCGCCAATTTGCTTTTGCCGTAGACGCCCAGTGGGCCGGTTGGATCGTCTTCGGTGTAAGGCCCGGGCTTGCTGCCATCGAACACGTAGTCGGTGGAGTAGTGGATCAGTGGAATACCCAGCGCCTTGGCTTCTTCGGCAAAAACGCCCGGCGCGGTGCCATTGATGGCAAACGCCAAGTCCGGCTCGCTTTCTGCCAGATCCACCGCCGTGTGTGCACCGGCGTTAATGATCAAATCCGGGCGATGGGTGCGAACCTGTGCGCGGATCTGCTCGGGCTGGCTCAAATCCAGCTCATCACGGCCCAGCACAATCAACTCGGCCACATCGCCAAGCTGCTTTTGCAACTCAACGGCCACCTGGCCGGTCTTGCCGCTGATAAGAATTTTTAAAGGCGTGGCGGTGCGGTTCATGCAATCAGGTCCTTGGCGTCAGTGAAGCCCAGGCGCTGGCCCTGGTAGCTGCCGTCCTGAACGCGTTTGCACCACTCCAGGTTGTCCAGATACCACTGCACGGTTTTGCGCAGGCCGGTTTCAAAGGTTTCTGCGGGCACCCAGCCCAACTCGCGTTCGATTTTGCTGGCGTCGATGGCATAACGCTGGTCATGGCCGGGGCGGTCCTGAACAAAGGTGATCAAGTCTGCGAATTGCGCGACACCGGCAGGGCGCTCAGGTGCCAGCTCTTCGAGCAAGGCACAGATGCCGCGCACCACGTCGATGTTCTTCTGCTCGTTATGGCCGCCTATGTTGTACGTTTCGCCAACCACACCGTCCGTCACCACTTTGAGCAGGGCGCGGGCGTGGTCCTCTACAAACAGCCAGTCGCGCACTTGCAGGCCATTGCCGTACACCGGCAGCGGTTTACCGGCCAACGCATTGAGAATGACCAGCGGGATCAGTTTTTCCGGGAAGTGGAACGGCCCATAGTTGTTCGAGCAGTTAGTCACCAGCACCGGCAAACCGTAAGTGCGGTTCCAGGCGCGCACCAAGTGATCAGACGCCGCTTTGCTGGCCGAATAAGGCGAGCTTGGCGCGTACGGCGTGGTTTCAGTGAACAGATCATCAACGCCATGCAAGTCGCCATACACTTCGTCGGTCGAAATATGGTGGAAACGGAAGGCACTTTTTGCAGGCTCTTCAAGCGTCGACCAATAAGCACGAGTGGCCTCAAGCAGGCTGTAAGTGCCGACAATGTTGGTCTGGATAAAGTCCGACGGGCCATCGATGGAGCGATCAACGTGCGACTCGGCCGCCAAGTGCATGATCGCCTGCGGCTGGAAACGCTCAATAACTGCGCTCATCGCCGCCTGATCAACGATGTCAGCCTGAACGAACTCGTAACGGGTGTCTGTAGCGATGCTTTGCAGCGATTCCAGATTGCCAGCGTAGGTCAACTTATCGACGTTGAGCACTTCGTGGGAGGTATCTTTAATCAAGTGACGGATCAGAGCCGAACCAATGAAACCGGCACCGCCGGTGACTAAAATGCGCATGTGAATATCCCTTATTCCCTGACGGTCTTAAATCATGTGGCGCATAGCTTGGGAGGATGCACGCGATGGGGCAAGAGGCAGCAGTACATATTTATCGCCCAGCCCCAATAATTTCCCGCAAGCCGTAGTCGTTGGCGAGCCTGCGAGGCTACGTCCAATTGCGCAGCGATCGTAAACCCATGAAGCACGCTTCAACTGAAGAATTGCGAAACCCTGAGCCACACAGAGTTCGCGCGAATACCGCACTCTACAGACGTAGCCTCGCAGGCTCGTCAACGACTACAGGGTGAGACCAGGCACTAAAAATTATTAGAATTCAGGGGGTTGCCAGCTTCGATCTTCTAGTACATAATGCGCGCCATCAGCTCGGGGCAACTACCTGAATAGCTGAAGAATCAATGAGTTGGAAAAAAGTTGTAGCGATCAAGTCGCAAATTTCCTTGCTTTTGATACTTCTAAACAGAAGCTTCAAGCGCAATGGCCGAATAGCAAAATGGTTATGCAGCGGATTGCAAATCCGCCCACGCCGGTTCGATTCCGGCTTCGGCCTCCACATTCGAAAGCCCCGTAGATTAACGTCTACGGGGCTTTTTTGTTGTGTGCTAATCATCGGACTCGAACAGCAAGGCCGTCTCAAAATCCTGCCCGCAATGCGGACGTTTTGCCTTTTACTACCAACTGCTGGGTGGAAGGCGACGTGTATGGAAAATTCGCAGGACTTGCAACTTACCCAGCCTGATTCGGTAAGGGATCGCATAAGGCCAGTTCGGCAGTGGCCATTCACGCGTGCCCGGTAACCTGCCTTCTCGGCCTATAGAGGGGAACTGTGACAATTGTTCAACACTCGCCCTGATGGCTTTAACGAACTCGATAGCGGCCTGAGGGTTTTCCACGGCGATGTAGGTAGCCTCATCATCCAGATTCTTGAGTGCTGTCCTTAGCCACTCAACCCTCATTGGCAGACCATTTGTTCAGTGTCGCGGCGACTTCATTCTCAGAGGCAAAATCACCCGCATCGGCTTCTTCAATTGCTTTTTGGATCTCGGCTATCTGCCAGGCTTCGCGCGCCAAATAATCGCGAAGTGCATCGATGGCTAAAAAGGACTTGCTGCGGCCGGTTGCCTTGGCCAAATGGGCGAGCGTGTCTGCCATATCGTCAGGCAGGCGCAGAGACATAATGGACATGGGGACCTCGGTGTAGTGATGTGTAATACAACATACTACACCTGCATACATAAGAATGACCCACCGACCATCGGGGTTGCCTGCATACAGGCGATAAATCGATCAATACATACACCATCAACTGGCTCGCCATGTGCGGGTTTGCACAGTGTTTTCTCGCCTGGTTTGAGCGCGGCGCAATGAGATAGCTCGACCATCCTGGTTGCGTTCCACGAAAACCAGCACCAGAACGACCCCCATCACCTCGGCCATGAAGATCTCCATCAACCGATCTGCATCCTGTTGAGGCGAGCGGCGAAACTAGCCTGTTTGGGCTTTTTTTGAACCTTCCTTGATTCTGTATTTGTGTGGGGATTTTCTAACTTGGATTATTTTTTGAATCCCACTTTTCGCATCGTCGCAGACAACACCTCACTGATAAATGACCGCGGCAGCGCCTTCCAAACATAAGTCAGACCCTGTAGGAGCGAGCTTGCTCGCGATCTTTTGATCTTGATCCAAGAGGCCCCGTTAAACCACGCAGCCGATCGCAGCCTTCGTACCTCGTCAGCGACTACAGTCGCCTGAAAATAACGATGCCCGAAGGAGAGGGGACCGATTAGGGATGGCATGTCAAATCGCGGGGCCAACGTGGTCACTTACAAGTGTGAGAGGTTTTTCTGCAGTTATAGACAGTGAGCTATGTGCTGCGTGTTATGTGCTTAACGTAGATCACAATAAAAAAATCTTGCCCTTTTACGTCCTGGATCAAGCAGCCTGCTACGAAATCCAAAAGGGCAAGATCATCAGGTTAATGCTTCTTGGTGAAATCAATAACCATGCGGCCGGTGAATTTTCCCTGCTCCATTTCTTCAAAAATCGTATTGATATCTTCGAGTGGACGCATCTGCACTTTTGGTACGACTTTACCTTCGGCGCCGAAACGGAAAGCCTCTTTCAGGTCTTCACGGGTACCTACCAGTGAGCCAACGACCTCAATCCCGTCCAGGACCAGGCGCGGAATGCTCAGGTCCATCGTTTCAACTGGCAGGCCCACTGCTACAACACGCCCTGCAGCGCGGACACTGGCGACGGCAGAGTTAAAGGCTGATTTAGCGACGGCTGTCACAACGGCCGCATGGGCGCCGCCGAGCTCTTTCTGAATGATCTCATCGACATTGTCTGTCTTCGGATTAAGGGTTAAATCTGCCCCCATCTCTTTTGCCAATGCCAGTTGCTTGTCATTGACATCAATAGCGATCACTTTGGCATTGAATACATTCTTGGCATATTGCAGGGCCAGATTTCCCAACCCGCCCAGGCCGTAAATCGCCAGCCATTGGCCGGGTTTTATACCTGAAACTTTAATGGCTTTATAAGTAGTCACGCCAGCGCAGGTAATACTACTGGCTTCTGCTGAATCGAGACCGTCAGGAACTTTGACCGCGTAATCAGCACTGACAATACATTCTTCAGCCATACCGCCGTCGACGGTATAACCCGCATTCTTGGCTGTGCGGCAGAAAGTTTCTTTGCCGCTGTTACAGTATTCGCAGTTGCCACAGCCGCGGAAAAACCACGCGACACTGGCGCGATCGCCAACTTTAAGTGATGTAACACCTGCCGCTACTTCAGTCACAACACCGATGCCTTCATGCCCAAGTGTGATGCCGGATACATCACCGAAATCTGCATTTTTAACATGCAAGTCGGTGTGGCATACACCGCAGCATTCCATTTTTAATAAGGCTTCTCCGTATTCCAAAGGGCGTAATTTCTTGTCTTCAATGACGACGGTCTTATTCTTTGCGACAACAGCTGCTTTCATAATCAACCCCCACGTGTGGTATGTCTGAAGGCTCATGTTGACTGCCTAACTAAAAATGAGCGGCTGTAGTCTAGCTGCGATTTTCGAAACCGTTGTCTTTTTGGATCCACTGCGTTTTCTGCCCATTCCGACTGTGGATGATCGCTGCGGTAGGGCCCGGGTTGAGGGCTGTTTAGTTCCGGCTTAAAACCTTAGCCAGGCAAAAACGGGCTGCGTAGGCCTTGGGCTAAGCTGTCATGGCCAAGTCGCAGGCAATACGCAGCCCAAGATCAGAATTGGTTTTTTCAATGGGGATAGATACTATCCTAACGATTAGCCTGCTACCTATCGCACAGCCATGAAGCCACCCTCCATCCCGTTATCAGATTTTTGGCAGGCCATCCTTGCACCTTCGCGCAGCGACTTACTGTTTGCTCTGCGCAATATCATCGCCGGCGCGGTGGCGCTGTACCTGGCGTTGATCTTCGATCTGGAACAACCGCAATGGGCGCTGACGACGGTGTTCATCGTGGGTCAGTTCACCAGCGGGATGGTGTTGGGCAAGGGCGCCTACCGCTTGGTCGGTACGCTGGTAGGGGGCGTGGCTTCGGTTGCGCTGATTGCCGCGTTTGGCCAGTCGCCCTTGTTGTTTCTGTTGGCCATGGCAACGTGGTTGGCGCTGTGCACCACTGGCGCCTCTTTGTTACGCAGCCATGCCGCCTATGGCTTTGTATTGGCAGGCTACACCACCGCGATCATTGCACTGCCAGCGGTCTCGGACCCGCTGGCGGTGTTCGATCATGCGACTGCGCGGTGCATCGAGATCAGCCTGGGGATTATTTGCGCGTCCGTGGCAAGTACCGTTTTGTGGCCCCGTCACGCCGAGCAAGCGCTGTCGGCCCAAGGGCGAGCGGCCTGGCTGGCCGGTCTTGAAGCCGCGGCGGCAGAACTGCTGGGCACGGATCAACGCAAAGGCATGCTGGTTGCCTTGGGGCGACTGGTAGCGGTCGATAATCAACATGCCAACGCCCGCTTTGAAGGCCCGGCAGGGCGGCGCCGCTCTCAAGCACTGCGTGTGCTCAGTCGAGACCTGCTCAGTGTGTTGCGTGCAGCCAGAGCAGTGGCTCGCCAAAGGTTGATGCTCGATGAGGCTACGCGTGTCATGCCGTTGATCGAGCAAGTCGCAGCGGCATTGCAGCAAGCGCACCTAAAGGACCTGCCCGCGCTGGCCCAACACATCAGGCTGGCGCTCGAGGATCAGACCTTGGGCCAAGAGGCGCAGTATTGCTTGATGGCGCTGGCGCAGTTGTTGCGCTTGATTGAGCAGAGCGCGCTGACACTCCAGGCACTGGAGCAGGGGAGAGTGCCGCCAGGTGCGCCGGGCGCCATGTCGTGGCACAAAGACATTGAACAGGGCGTGCTCGCCGGGTTGCGCTGCGCCGTGGCATTTTTGGCTGTGGCGGCGTTCTGGATGTACACGGCCTGGCCGTCGGGCCTGGGCGCGATATCAATCTGCGGCGTGGTGTTAAGCCTGTTTGCCGCCAGAGAAAACCCTTCTGAATCCAGTCTTAACTTCTTAAAAGGCATTGCACTGTCAATTCCGGTGGCCGGCGTTGTGCATTTTGGCCTGCTGCCCGCATTTGACAGCTTCGCCATGCTTGGCCTGTGCCTGGGCATACCTTTGTTTCTGGCCTCGTTATGCATGAGCCGGCCAGCATTGGCGGCCACCGCTTCGGCGTTCTGCATCTTCTTTGTCAACAACATCGGGCCCAGCAACCTGATGACCTACGACTTCGCTGCCTTCCTCAACAGCGCCGTAGCCACCCTGATGGGCAGCGGCATCGCTGTACTGGTGTTTCGTCTTATACAACTCAACCCCGGCGAGCGGCATTATCGGCGTATGTACAAAGCCCTGCTGTTCGACCTTGCTCAATTGACCGTACGCCCGCTGGAGCAAGCCGAAAGCTGGTTTGGCGGGCGCATGGCAGACCGCTTGATCCGGCTGTCACGCTACACCGCAGCGTTTACCACCGGCACCAGCCACTGGTCGCGCGGCCTGCAAGGCCTGGACCTTGGCGATGAGTTGCTCGAACTGCGCGCCTGCCTCGCAAACAGCCAGGGAACCCTGGCGCTTGCACGTGATCGCTATTTACGTTGCCTGGCGAGTGCCTTTAAGCAAGGCGGGCCAAGAGAGCAAAGCCTCACGCTTATGGATGCACCCAGCCAGGCATTGCTCGGGGCTCTGAAGCAACCCTCAAAGTTGGCAGAACAAGACATGGCCAAAGCGGCGATCTTGCAACTGCAGTACACATGGCGCAAAGCCTGCCAGCCAAATACTGAATAAGCCTGCGCGGCCAATGTATAAAAAACATTCATCCAACAGATAATGGCGCAATAGTATCATCGGCCGAGATTGCGCTGGCCTGATAATGCCAGGACGTTGCAAGCACCTGCAGTCGTTGCCGGAGCATGAGGCGGCGATGGGAGTCGAGTGAGCACTGGAGCGGCGGTACTGCATTGCAGCCAGGCACCTTCTTGGCAGCCACAAGATACCGCGTTACGCCGCAGCCCATAGCGCTGAAAATAACAAAAGTTTGCTGCTTTCAAACGACAAGCTGCCACACATCAAGCGGCTGAGAAGACACGCGTCATGATTGACTTTAAACAGATGGCTTTAATTCTCGAAGCGCTGCCAGACCCGGTTTTTATCTTTACGCGCAGCGGCAAATACGTTGCAGTATTTGGCGGGCGCGATACGCGCTATTACCACGATGGCACCGGCTTGATCGGGTTGTACATCCAGGACCTGATCAAACCCGAAAAGGCCAATTGGTTTCTGGAGCAGATTGCCAAGGCACTGGACACGCAAAAGCTCATGGTTGTGGAATACGAGCTCAGCAACCGGGATGTAAAAGGCCTGCTCGATGAAGGCCCCGCAGACCCCATATGGTTTGAAGGCCGCATCCAGGCCCTGAGTTTTCAAGTGGACGAAAACGACGTCGTGCTCTGGGTCGCCAGCAACATCTCAGAGCGCCACCACCTAGAAGTCAAACTCAGGGAACTGAGCGACACCGACCAACTGACCGGCCTCTACAACCGAAGAAGGCTTGAGCATGACCTCACGCTGCACCACCAGGCATTAACCCGATATGCCGTACCAACGTCGGTCTGCATGTTCGACCTCGATAACCTCAAAATAATCAACGACACCCAAGGCCACCACGTCGGCGACCAGATGATCCAGGCCGCCGCCAACATCTGCCGCACGGCGCTACGCAAAAATGACACCGCCTGTCGCTTTGGCGGGGACGAGTTTGTGATTGCCCTGCCCAATACCGCGCGTGAGCAGGCCATGCAGTTTGCCGAACGCTTACATGGCTACTTCAAACAAGAGCTGGATCATTTTTCAGTGGGCAATATTGTCGTCACCGCGAGCATTGGCATAACCAGCATGGTGCCGGAAGACACCACCCATGAAGACACACTCAAACGCGCAGATCGGGCGTTATATGAGGCCAAAAAGACGGGCAAGAACAGGATTGTGTGGGGGTGAGGCAATCGGGCTTTGGGGGTTCAACCTGCGTTGTAGCGCAAGAAGTCCGTAGTTTTTTTGCATTGGCTTGACCTGCACGCTTATCAAGCCTTTTGGCCCAGCATTCAAGATTTACGATCGCCCATGCAGCCCTGATCACAGATGCAGCCATTCACTGAAAGCCCCGTAGACCAACGTCTACGGGGCTTTTTACTGCGCTAGACGCAAGTGAAGCAGGCTTGATCCAGAGAATAGGCGTACAGGCTGTCTTGAGAAACTTCCTTCGCGGGATGACGTCTTGGTCTTACCCGCTCATCGGAAAAACCCTGACTGTGGGAGGCGCGTTTACGGAGTTGCGTATACACCTTATCTAAGGCGCGTAACTTCAATGCCATTCTTGCGGCCCCTCTGTCTGATGAGAATCCGGGTAGCAGCCCATAGATTAATGGAGGACTGCGAGAGCAACGCAAAAATCCCCGGACACCCAAGGGCATTGGTCTGCCAGCGTACTAAGTGAGTGCTCGGGGTATCTAAACAGCGATTGATGCAGGGCGGGTGCAGGATGCGCCGAGCTTAACCTTGGGTCTGGAAAACAGTGGCAGGGCTATACGTTTGGAGTGGTCGGGCGATCATGAAAAATTATTCATCTGCATAATGGCCACCCCTGGCCATTACCTATCTTTTAATTGCCCTCGCTATAATGGCGGCCGTCCTGGTTTTTTATGAGGTTTGGTCGTCATGGTAAGTCGTCGGCAACTGCTAAAACTCAGCGCACTCGGAACCGCAACCTTCGCGGCACCGCTGGCGTACTCTGCGAGCAATATAACCATGACGCATAAAAATGGTAGTCCGTTGGGTTCACCGTCTTTAAAAGATGCAGATGATAATGCGCGTAGCCTCGATCTATTAGTGTGCGGTGATAGCCCAACTTATATGGATCGTAGGGGAGTACAGCGCAGATCCTGGGCAGGTATGGAAGGGGAGTTTAGCGCTGAGCAAGTTGCACGGAAGAAGCAGTTTGATGTATTCCTGAATTCAAGTGGTTTTGAGGCACCTATCCCCTATGTAGCAGGTATTGAGTTAATACGTATAACTCAGACTGTTACCTATGACAAAAATGACTATCGAGCTAAGAGCGAAGCCTTGCCTTTCACGACAAGTGATTGGGAAGCGGATGTGTCGAAGTTTGTTTTGATGGGTGATGATTCGCTGAGGCAACAACTAGCAGACCACACTAATCCGAATAATGGAGTAGGAATGCTAGCGTTCCCACGTACATCAGTTGCGGCCGCAGCTAGCTCAGCAAGTCGGATATTATCGGCCTTGCGAGTTAATATTTGGGAGGATCAGTTCGTGGCACTAATCACGGATAAACCCACTAAAGATCCCGGCACATGGGATTGGACGCCCGCATTTGAAGCAGCAAGTGTGTATGTGAAAAATTGTGGTGGCGGTATTGTCGAATTGACAGAAGGTGTATTCTCGTTAACTCGCATCTATCGTCGCAATGGTGTTTCTATTGAGTGCAGAGGGAGTGCTGCGACTTATTTACAGGCTCTTCCATTTAACCCTGGGAACGGTCCGTATGGATTGATTGAACAGGAGGATGGGCCGGTAATTGGATCACATATTCGTGGAGTGCATCTACTTGGGCTCCCTGCAAGTAACCCTGACCAATGGGGGATGTATTTACATGCGAAATGGGATGAAGCATATCAACACGGTGGTCTCTGGATGTCCGTGCATGATGATGTGCGTATTACATACTTCAATAAGGGGATTTGGAGCCGAGGAGGTTACACTGTAGCGCATTATAAACGGCCACAACAGTTCCTTGATTTTCGTAGTGTATACGTTCAAGTACTTACTGGCGGTGAAGCTTTACGTATGACTGGTCAGCACGGTCAAGTGAATTTTACGTTAGGCTCTGCTGAAGGGAGGGACGGTAACATTGCGCTGCGTGCAGCGACCCTAAGTTTTGACCCGGATCCAAGCTCGACTGCAGATAATGCCAGTTGTAGTGGTGAGTCTACTAATGATATATCTGGCACGGGTAATGCTGTTCAGGCGCCAATTAATATGACTTTTGGGGCCAAGTTTAGTATTCAAAAAAGCCAAGAGGGTATTTACTCTCAAGGTGCTAAAAATATAATAATTTCGGGCATTTGGGGGGAGAATATTGGTAAGTTTTTGACAATTGTAAATAACTCCCATGTGGAGCTTGAAAAGTCTCATTTAGCCAAGGCTGCAGATGGGGGGGTGCTAGGTAGTCCTGGTGAAGGTTATCTTTTTTCATGTCAGTCAAATTCTACTTTAGTTCTGCGTAATGATAACGATATAACTGGCTTGACTGATAGTGTTACTGATCCGGCAATGTCTGTAAATAATATTGCGGGTATAGATATGCAACTAACTTATTTTAATGGGGATACAACGGGAAAGTTTAAGGTTTCGGGCTATAAGAGTGTAGGTGTTGATGATGATGGGAGAGTTGTTCTGGGTGGGCATAAGTTTGTAATAGTATCTGAGAATGACGATCAGACAATTTTGCTTAGAACGGTGAACGCAAATGCAGCTCCTGGAGAGCAAGTCATGTTGCGGGCTAACAGTGGGCCAATTACACTTTCTGTTGGCGGTAATATATTTCTGGGTGGCATGTCTGCAGTAACAGTTCCGCAGTTTGGAATTGTCGTTTTAGTGAGGAAGTTTGAAGTTGATAGTTCGGGGGAGTGGGACTTGGTGAGCGTGCCTGAGCACTATGGAGTTGATGTGCCGACCAATGGTTATTATGCGTCAGGTACCAGAATTTGGCGTTCGGATTCAGCTTCTGAGGATTTTATTGGCGTTATATGTACTGCATCCGGTCTTGCAGGTTCAACGGCTGTATTTAAGATTTTTTCGATTGTTTAAATTCCTTGCAGAGTGAATTAAGAATCTTTTTTTTGAGTTGCGGGAGTCGGCTTGGCAACTTCCCGCAGCTAATATGTTTTCAGAAAATGCTGTTTAATAAATATCTTTTGATATTAAAGTGAATGGTGTCTTAATCATGATTTTAATATCAAGCCATAATGACCAGTTGTTGATGTAGTCCAGATCGATCTCTACGCGTTTTTGCATTTTTTCAATAGTGTCGGTTTCGCCGCGGCATCCACTAATTTGTGCTAAGCCAGTGATGCCAGGTTTGATGCGATGGCGAGCCATATAAGCGTGGATCTTGCCTGTGTAATAGTCATTATGAGCGACGGCATGTGGTCGCGGCCCCACCAAAGCCATATCGCCATGCAGCACATTAAAGGCTCTTCGCATTTAAGGGTGTAGCTGATTTCTAAACCCTCCTGACTTCAGCAAGCACCTGGCTATGTAATTGGT
>NZ_WIVZ01000055.1:0-24438 GCF_009600325.1 Pseudomonas sp. FSL R10-2189 | reverse complement strand
TAATATCAGGGAAAAAGCTTCGTTAACTGTTCGCTATGTCTCCGAACAAAGTGTTCGCTATGTCCCCGGTCCATACAGGGAGAGGGCTGGGGTGAGGGGCATTTGATCTAGCGGATTTTATAGTGAAACGTATTGCGCACCCCCGGCACTGTCACTGCCTGACCATCGACGATGCGCGGCTGATAGCGAAACGTGGCCGCCGCCACCAATGACGGGCGAATAAACGCCGGGTGGCAGTCACCGATCACTTTGGGGCTTTCAACCTTGCCCTGCGGTGTCACCGAATACTCAACCGTGCAATCGCCCTCAATGCCTTTGTCCAGCGCACGCTGCGGGTAGTCCGGGGCCTGTTTGCTGATCGGCAAGTATTGCCGCACATCCGCCGCCGCGGCCGCCTGTTGCGCACGCCTGGCGTTATCCGCTGCCACCCGGGCTTGCTGCGCAGCCGCTTCAGCCGCCGCTTGCTGACGTTGCATCTCGGCCTGTTCGGCGCGTTGCTGCGCCATTTTTTGCTGCGCTTCTTGGAGCTGCTTTTGCTCCTCTACCCGCTTGCGCGCCAACGCCGCCTGTTCCAGTTTGCGTGCCTGTATCTGCGGGTCCGGCTTGACCACTTCGGGTTTGGTTTCGACCACCGGCGGCGGTACCACCACCGGCTGCGGTGCCGGTTCAGGCGGCGCCACCAGCGGCTCGGCGGGCATCATCACCAGGCGGGTTTTCAAGGTGCTCGGCGCGGGCGCGGCCATTTCGTGCTCCATGCTCCAGCCCAGCACTAAAAACGCAATCACCGCACTGTGCAGCGCAACCGTGACCGCCACCGCCTGGCTGTTGTGCCAGAGCCGGGTCCACGGTAGCGGCCGGGCCTCAACGTGCCCGGCACTCATCAACGCGGCACTCATTGCGGAGCCTCTGTGACCAGCCCCAGGTTGGTCACGCCGCCTTGTTGCAAGGCCGCCATGGCCTTGACCACGCTGCCGTAACCGGCGTCGTTGTCGGCTCGAATATACACCTGGGTGTCGCCGTCTTGCGCCACCACCTGGCCGATTTTGGCTTGCAACTCTTCAAGGCTGACGGCGCTGTCGGTCTGGTTTTTGGTGTCCAGTTCGCTGCCCAGGTTCCAGTAGTAACCGCCATCGGCCTTGACCGACAAGGTGAGGATTTTCTGCCGGGTGTCATTGGCCAACGCTTCACTGGCGACTTTGGGCAGGTCGATTTTGACGCCCTGGGTCAACATCGGCGCAGTCACCATAAAAATCACCAGCAGCACCAGCATCACGTCGATGTAAGGCACTACGTTCATTTCGGCCTTGGGCCCGTGTTTGCGCTGTGGTCGAGCAAGCATCTTCAAACTCCCTGTTAAGCGGCAGCGGCCATGTTCCGTGAACCTGCATGAAAGCCACGGTACAAGCGCATTTGCAGTTCATTGCCGAGGCTGTAATAGCGGGTCAGCAGGGTTTGCCCACGGGACGAGAAACGGTTGTAGGCGATGACCGCCGGGATCGCGGCAAACAAGCCAATCGCGGTGGCAATCAAGGCTTCGGCAATGCCTGGTGCCACGGTCGACAACGTGGCCTGTTGCACTTGGGACAAACCGATAAAGGAATTCATGATCCCCCACACGGTGCCGAACAGGCCGATATACGGGCTGACCGAGCCAACGGTGGCCAGAAATTGCAGGCCTTTTTCGAGGCGGATTTCCTGCTCGGTAATGGCCACGTACAGCGAGCGTTCAATGCCTTGCATCAGCCCGTCAGCATCAATGCCCGGCTGCTGGCGAAGCTGCGCGTATTCGCTGTAGGCCGCCACAAACACCTGCTCGGCACCGGCGTCCGGGTTGCTGGCGTCGCGGCTTTCACGGTACAGCGCGCCCAGGTCTCCCGGCGCCCGCAAGCGCTGGGTAAAGCTTTCAATGTCACGCTCGCTGCGGCGCAGGATGGCGCTACGACGCACGATCAAGAACCAGCTCAATACCGAGGCCGCGAGCAGTATCAACATCACGCCTTTCACCAGCAGGCTGGCATCGTTGATCAGCCCCCAAATGGTCATGTGTTCCATGGTTGCTTGCATGTTGTAACTCCTGATGACTGTTGATTTAAATACACCCCCCGTGTGACCGGGTTATGGCAGGTGCAAGGCCTTGGCCACGTCGCTCCACGGGATGTACTTGAAGTTCTGGGCTTGCTCGGGCATGCGCTTGCGGCCGTCTTGCACCACCAGCATGCCTTTGCTCCACGGCCCGCCGAGGTTGGCTGAGGTCACGTCGAGACCATCGGTTTCGGAGGTGCCGTCAATTCCGGCTTCGGCGTTCACGCCCACCCGGAAGGCACCGCGCAGGGCAAACGGCGGCTCGGCATCGACCACCACGTAGCTGTCATTGCCCTGGCTTGAGATCACCAGGTAGTTGTCTTTTTCGGTCTGGTACAGCGCCAACCCTTCGATGTCGTCATGCACCTGCTCACCGACCTTGATCACGCTGGTCAACGTGGCGGGCTGATCCGGGCGGGCATCCACGGCCCACACCGCCACATCTTCTTCGCCCAAAAACAGGCGTTGGCGCTGGTCATCGACGACGCAACCTTCAGGCTGGGTCGGCACCTTGAACTGGCGTACCAGTTCACCTTGCACCTGGTCACCCTTGGCAAACAGACGGTGCTGCACAAAGGTCCCGTCCTTGTCGTTGGCGAAGCTGTAGATCTCGCCCGACGGCGCCTTGAACAGGCAGAACCCGTAGATATCTTTGACCGGCGTGGCGATCTCGCCCACGGCTTTCAACTCGCCAGACTCGCGATCAATGCTGAACACGCTCAAGCTGTTGTGATCTCGATTGGTGGCGACCGCCAGGTCAACGGTGCGCGATCCCAAGGTGAACCCCGAGCGCACATCGACGTTGTTCAGGCGCCCTACCGGCAAGTGCTGCACGCGCTTGCCTTGCAAGTCGTACACCTCAAGCCCTTGCTGTTTGTTGGTGCCCAGCAGGCGGCTCTGCGCCGGATTTTTGGGGTTGACCCAAATCGCCGGGTCGTCGGCGGCATCACCCTGGCTCATCACCACGTCGGTCTGCACCAGCGGCTTGACCACCGCCAGCACGGGCGGCAGAGCCACCGGCGTGGCTTTCCAGTTGAGGGTGCCTTCGAACAGACGATTGGTCGCGCCGTCCTGCACCAGCACATCCAGCCCTATGGCGGTTTCACGCAGGGCCAGATGCTCAGGCTCGGTCACACCGTCAAGCGCCAGGCTGGCCACCGGCGACCAGCGCTTGCCTTGCTGCTGATAGAGGTTCAATTGCACGGCTTCGGGGTCCAGCCCGAGCAAGCCACCAGGCACCACGGCCATGGCGCCTGCGGCCTTTTTGACGTTGCCGAAGGGCTCGACGATGGCCACCGGCAAGCGCTCAACGTCAGACTCGGCATGGGCCGGGTAAGCCCACCAGCCGACGTTCTCTTCATTGACGAACAATTGCTGCGCCGCATCCTCAACCTGGCAGAACTTGGCTTGCGGCGGCATTGGCAAGTTGCGCACCAACAGCGGTGCGGCCAGTTGTTTGCTGCCCGCCGCCACCAGCCATTGCTCACCCTTGCCCTCTTCACCCACGGTAAACAGGTACAGATTGCTCGCCTGATCGCGGTACAGGCACACGCCATTTACCGCGTAGTCGCGTTTGGGCAGGTACGTCGGTGTTTGCCACTCGCGGGTTTTCGGGTCCAGGCTGAACAACGCGACTTGCTGCCTGGCCTTGTCCTGGCTGGCCACCAGTACGTTGTCGCCCAGCGGGCGGCTGTCGAGCCCGGCGAACGAACCGGCAATCTGGCTCAGGGTTTTGCCTTGCGCATCGAGCAGCAGCACGCCGTCGCGCTTGCTCACGGCCAGGCGATCATCGCCTGTGGGCAGGTAACTCAGCGCCTGGGCTTTGCCCGTGCCCCAGGGTTGCAGGGTTGGCGCGGTGATTTGCGCCGCCTGTGCGCTGCCTGCTGCCAGGCATACCAGCAAAGGTAAAAGCCGCGGTGGGTGTTTGAACAAAAGAAACATGGATATACCGTCCGTTGAAGCCGTATCTGTAGCCGCTGCCGCAGGCTGCGATGGGTTGCGCAGCGACCCCGCTCTTGCTCGAAAGCGAAGGTCCTGCGGCCCTTATCGCAGCCAACGGCCGCGGCTACAGAAAACGTCCAATGCTTTAGAAATGGGTGAAGGTCAGGCCTACAGAGTAGGTTGGGCCGTACTCTTCGTACTGGTTGTTGTAGCGGCTGTTGCCGCTGTAGACGAAGTACGGCTGGTCGGTCAGGTTCTGCGCGTCAAAGCTCACTTGCAGGTTTTTGGTCAGCGAGTAACGCGCGCTGAAGTCCACAAAGGTCTGCGCAGCCACATGGGTGTCGTGGGCTTTGTCGTTGACCCCGGCCAGTTCATAGAGGTAGGCCGATTTGTAGTTGGCTGACAGACGCACGCTGAGCTTGTCGTCTTCCCAGCCGAGCATCAGGTTGCCGACGGTGTTGGACTGGCTCGGCAAGTCGATGTCGCGCTTGAGGGTTTGCCCGGACGCGGCGTCGTAGCCTTTAATGCTGGCGTTGGAGCGGCTGAAAGTGGTGTTCGCGCCGACAATCACGCCGTTCCAGGGCGCAGGCAACCAGTCGAATTTCTGCGAGTAGGCCAGCTCCAGCCCGTATAGCTTGGCGTTGTCACCGTTGGCATAAGAATGCGCCTCGGTGAAGTCGCGCCACGCGCCCGTACCGGCCAGGTCATTGTTGTAGACGAAGTTTTTGATGTCTTTGTAAAACAGGAACGCCGACACCGTACCGGCTTGCCCCATGAAGTGCTCAATGCCCAGGTCGAAGTTGCTCGACTCCAGCGGTTTGAGGTTCGGGTTGCCGAATTCAGCCTTGTCATCCTCGATCACAAAGCCCGGCGCCAATTGGCCGAAGGTCGGGCGCACCACGGCGTTGGTCCAGGCGGCACGCACCTGGGTGTTTTTCGCCAACTGGTAACGCGCATGCAGGCCCGGCAACCAGTGGTGGTAGTCGCGTTTGGTGTTCTGGGCTTCATACACACCGTTGCGGATGCCCGTGCCCTTAGCGTCGAACTCGGTGCCTTCGTAGCGCAGACCGGTGATAAAGCGCCAGTCGTCGATGTCTACGGTGTTCATCAGGTACGCCGAGTTGATGTCTTCGTGCAGGGTGAAGTCGTTCACCCGCGAATCCTGCTCGTTGTAGAACTTGTCGCGGTTCAGCCCGCCGATCAGATCTTTGATCGCCCCTGCGCTGATGCCCGGACCATAACGGCCGAGGGAGTAATCCAGCTCGCCCTTGCTGAAGCGGTCGAGGTTCAACTGGTCATCGCTGAAGCCCAACTTAGAGAAGTTTTTGTAGGTCCAGGCTTCGGTGTCGTTGTCCTTGCTGCGACGGCTGACTTTGCCGCCGAACTTGAACTGCGAGGCGTAGCCGTCCACGTCGTAATCGCGCGCCAGGTCGAGGCGGATGTTCTTTTCTTTGTCTTTGGTGATTTCTTTCTTCACGTCGACTTTGTCGAGGATGAAGTTGGCCGGGTCATAGAAGCCCGCGCCGATGATCGGCCGGGGCTTTTCCGAGTCGTACCAGCCGCTGTCGGGGAAGCTTGAAATGCTTTTGAAAGTCGCCCCGGCAATGCCCGCCGGGCTGTCTTCGCTGGACTCGCTGTAACCGGCCTGCCCGCTCAGGGTCCACAGGCCCATGCTGCGCTCGCCGCCGAACACGTAAGACTGGATTTCCTGGGTCTCGTCGCGCTGTTTGAGTTTGCGCTTGGCTTTGGCCTTGCCCAATTCGCCTTCGGCTTGCGGGTTGGCGTATTCAATCGCGTCCGAGTTGCGGATCTCGCTGTCTTTGAAGCGGCTGTACAGCGTACGCAGGTAGAGTTTGGTGTCGTCGTCGGGCTTGTAGTCGAAGTTCAGACCGCCGCCTGAGCGCTCGCGACTGATGTCGTACACCCGCTGCTCGAAGCTGTTGAGCTTGGCACCGTCGGTAAAGTCCCAGGCACCGGCTGTTTCGACGTTATCCGAGCCAAAATCGCGCTTGTTCCAGCTCAGGGCTGCCGCCACACCGAAGTTGTCGATGCCGTCGCCAAGGCTGAAGCGATCACTGATGGCGCCCGACACTTTGGGGCTGGTCTGGTGGGTGTTCTTGTTGTAACCGGCCTGGGTGGTGGCGGTGTAGAACAGGCCGTCGTGGTCAAAGGCCGACAGGCTTTGCACGTCGACCGTGCCGCCCAGCGAGTTGGCGTCCATGTCCGGGGTCAGGGTTTTGATCACCGACAGCGACTGCACCAGTTCAGAGGGCAACACGTCGAGGGCAACAGCGCGGCGTTTGCTTTCAGGGGACGGCACCAGCGTGCCGTTGATGGTCACGCTGTTCAGGTCCGGGCCCAAACCACGCACGCTGACGAAGCGGCCTTCGCCCTGATCGCGCTCAATGCTGATGCCCGGCAGGCGCTGTACCGCTTCGGCAACGTTGGCGTCCGGCAGCTGCGCGACGCCATCGGCGTGCACCACGCTTTGGATAGTGTCCGAATTGCGTTGCTGCTTGAGCGCCTTGTCCAGGCTCACGGCCTGCCCGACCACTTCAACGTGTTCAGTGGCACCGGCGACCGAAGCCTCGGCGGCGCTCAAGCGTTCGCTGGCAATGGCCATGGCCAATGCACTGAACGTAAAGCCTACCCATTGCGTCTTGCTGCGACCCTTGTACATGTTTGCTCTCCCCCAAATTCGCGCTTAAGGCCAGGCAAATGGCCCGACAACTTGGGAGCGAACGCTAGGGGTGCTCAATGACAGTGCCGTGACAGTGCTAAGCACACACCCCGGAAATAGAGGCTTTTAGGGGGGTAATCCGCGCCGGATGAGCTGATTTGACCTGAATCGGACCACCGCACTGTAGGAGCGAGCTTGCTCGCGAGCTTTTAAAGATCAAAAGATCGCGAGCAAGCTCGCTCCTACACAGTGGGTATCCCACGATTTTGGACAGGACCCTTGAGCTGATTCGACCCTCACACCTCGTAACATCGCTGTCACAGAGCTCTGTTCTGCTGGCCTGCATTACGTTTGGGTAGACCCGTCATGACTTGGCTCAACATCCTTAAGCACCATCGCTGGAAACTCGGGCTGCTGGTTCTGGCCGCTAATATCGGCGTGTTGCTGAACCTGGCGTTCGGCACGCCCAAGGCCTTTCACGAATGGCAGTGGCTGGACATCATCGGCGAAGGCGGCACCGCGCTGTTTGTGCTGCTGTGGCTGGTGCTGGTGCTTAAAAGCCGCCCCACAGGACGGGTCACCAATTACCTGTCGATCGGCCTGTGCTGCATCTTCTTTTCCTGGTGGATGGACGTTCTCGACGAATTTATCCGCCTGCCCAAACACCTTGGCTGGAACCACTGGCTGGAATCCGGGCCGATGCCAGTCGGGATGGTTCTGCTAACCATCGGCCTGTACCACTGGCACCGTGAACAGCAAGCCATCAACCAGCAGATGGAAAAGCGCGAACGCATTTTTCGCGAGCATCGCCTGTTCGACAAACTCACCCCGCTGGGCGGTGCCGATTACCTCAAGCGTCAGGTCAGCGACTGCATGGCGCAGAGCCTTGAGCAGCAACAACCGCTGTCGTTACTTGCACTGGACATCGACGATTTCGCCTCGCTCAATCAGCACTATGGCCACGCGGAAGGCGACGCGGTGCTGCAAGCCTTGAGTCAGCTGTTGCTGCTCAATCTACGCCGCCACGACCTGCTCTGCCGCCTGGCCGGCGACCGCTTTGTGGTGCTGCTGCCAAACACCGGCGAAAGCCAGGCTCGGGTGCTGGCACTGGAGCTGCAACAGGCCGTGCAGAGCCTGGCGCACAAAACCCGCCAGCATGGCGAGCGGGTCTATTTGTCGGCCAGCACGGCGGTGGTCATGGCCTTCAACGAAGCCCCCGATGAATTGCTCAAACGCTTGAATCTCGCCCTGGCGCGGGCCAAACCGGTACGGAGCAAACGGGCATGAGCCTCGACAGCCGCTGGTATGAAGCCGACACGCGCTTTATACCCGGGCACTACCAACCCGCAACCCTGATTGACCTGGCGTTGTCCCGCGACATCGACAGCCATCGGCTGCTGCGCGGCACCGGCTTGTTCTATGACGACATCGTCGGCGGCAATACGCGCCTGAGCCCACAACAGTTCTTCGGCCTGATCGCCAATGCCCAGCGCTTGCTGGGGGCCGATGACAGCAGCTTTCTGTTCGGTCAACGCTTGTTGCCGGGCCACTACGGCCCGGCCAGCCATGCCCTGCAACAGGCGCAAAATCTGCATCAGGCGCTGGAAACCGTCATCCACCATCGGGCGCTGCTCAGCCCTTTGCTGACGCCACGGCTGTTGCTGGATGAGCGCTACGCGTATGTGTATTGGCTCGACAGTTGCGGCGCCCAAGAGCAATTGCGCTTTGTCCAGGAAGCCAGCATGACCGCCTTCAAATCCATGAGCCAATGGCTCAGCGGCGAGCGCTTGCCGTGGGAGTGCAGCTTCAGCTACCCCGAGCCACGCTACGTGGAGCAGTACTGGGTGCACTTGGGCGAAAACACCCAGTTCGGGGGCCAGCTTGACCTGATGCGCCTGCCCCGCGAATACCTGACCCGTCCATGGCCGAATGCCTCGGCGATTGCCCGGCAAGTCGCGCACCAGCAAGCGCAAAGCCAACTGCACGACCTTGGCTTCAGCGCCAGCCTGCTTGACCGGTTGTATGTGCACCTGCGCGATCAGGCGCAACGCGCCCCTGGCCTGGAAGAAGTGGCCCAGCATTTTGCGATGAGCCAGGCCACCCTCAAGCGCAAACTAAACAAACACGGCACGCACTTTCAGGCCCAGCAAGACCAGGCGCGCAAACACGTGGCGCTGTACCTGTATCAGATCAAGGGGTTCAGCAACGAGGCGGTGGCCGAATACTTGAACTTCAACGACCCGGCCAACTTCCGCCGTGCGCTGAAACGCTGGACCGGGTGCACACCGAATTTGATCCGAAAATTCATGACCTTGTAGGAGTTGCCGCAGGCTGCGATCTTTTGAGCTTAAAAAGATCGCAGCCTGCGGCAACTCCTACAGGATGAGGGTGGGGTTATTCAGCCAATGCGCGCAGTTTGGCCAATTCTTCTACGCCCAACGGAATGCCGGCTTCCAGGGACTTGGCGCGTTCGATAAAGCGTCGGTCACCCGGCATGCGTTCAAGGCCCACGGCGTGCATCTGCCGTACCAGTTCGGCGCTGCGCTGGGCGAAGCTGTTACCGCCGGATTTGCTCGGGTCAATCACGATCAGCAACTGGCCGGTCCACGGGGTTTGCGCGCCAGGGTGTTTTTTCCAGTCGAATTCAAACGAGAAGTTGCCACCCGTCAACGCCGCCGCCAGCAACTCGACCATCATCGACAGCGCCGAGCCTTTGTGACCACCAAACGGCAGTAAGGCGCCACCGTCGAGGATGGCTTTAGGGTCTTCAGTTGGCTCGCCCTGTTTGTCGACACCCATGCCCGCTGGCAACAAGTGACCTTTGCGCGCAGCGATCTGTACGTCGCCATGGGCAATGGCGCTGGTGGCCAGGTCGAAAACGATAGGGCTGGCGCCTTCACGGGGCGCCGCGAAGGCGATCGGGTTGGTGCCAAACAACGGTTTTTGCGCACCGTGGGGCACAACGCAGGTCATGCTGTTGACCACGCTCAAGGCCACCAGACCTTCTTCGGCAAACGGCTCAACATCGGGCCACAACGCCGCGAAGTGGTGCGAATTGCGAATCGCCAGCACGGCAATCCCGGCGCTGCGGGCCTTTTCAACCAGCAGCTCGCGGGCCGCCGCCAGAGCCGGTTGCGCAAAACCATTGGCGGCGTCCACACGGATAAAACCGGAGGCCACGTCTTCAACCTTGGGGACGGCCTGGCCATCGACCCAGTTGCTCGCCAGCGACGCCAGATACCCCGGAATGCGGAACACCCCGTGGCTGTATGAACCGTCGCGCTGAGCCCGGGCACAGTTGTCGGCCAGCACCTGCGCCACGGCACGGGAGGTGCCGTGACGCTCAAAAATCTGTTGCAGCAAAGCGGTCAGTTCGCTCAGTGAAAGCGACTCGGTGGCCGATGTGGCGGTGACGGGCTGGGACATTAGGGGGCTCCGATCTCGTTGTTATTGTCGAGTTATGACGGTAAAGCACTATCCTGCGATGACAGTTCTCTGTCAATTCTTGACTTAATGACAGAAAACATTCACTTTCTGCAACGCGCTGAAACAAGAACAGGAAGCAGCCGTGAGTCAGTCCATTAAACAACGCCTTGAAAGCAGTCTGTCTACCGCCGCGCCTTCGGGCCGGGCGATTGCCAGTTATATGCTGGCGAACCTCTACGAGCTGCCGTTTCAGACCGCCGCCGACATTGCCGCCAAGCTGGGTGTCAGCGAGTCCAGCGTTGGGCGCTTCTGCCGTGCGCTGGGTTACAGCCATTTCAAAGAACTGAAAAACGATCTCAAGGACGACCTCGGCGATGGCCCGTGGCTGGTCGGAGATCGCCTGCAAGAATTCCGCCAGCAATCGAGCCAAAGCCCGCAGGCATTGCCGCGCAGCTTTGAACTGGAAGTCGCAGCCCTGGTCAAGGTTTACGAATACAGCCTCACCCCCGCCTGGCAGACCGTCAGCCAGCGCCTGGCGACCCGGCGCAAAGTGTTTGTCGCGGGGTTCCAGACCGAGCGCGGCATCGCCGCCTCCATGGTGCATTTGCTGCAATACCTGCGTGATGGCGTGCAGTTGGTCGATGGCGCTGCCGGGCATTACGCCGATGTGTTGCTGTGCCCGGCCGACGATTGCGCGCTGGTGGTGTTTGAAGCCCGCCGGTATTCGCGCCACGCCCAGCAACTGTGCCGCAAAGCGCGCGAAGCGGGCATCCCGGTCACGCTGGTGACCGACACTTTTTGCGACTGGGCCGATGCCTGCGCCGATGAAGTGTTTCGCGTACCGACCGAATTCAATCTGTTCTGGGAATCCACCGCAGCCATGCTGTCGCTGGTGCACCTGCTCATCAATGAAGTGTGCAAACAACTGGGGCCTGACGTTGAGAAGCGTCTTGAGGCAACCGCGGCCTTACACAATGAGTTCGTGGGTTACACATCCTCACCCGGATCAAAACAATAAAACGAGGTGCTAGATGAACAACGTCCTTCGCTTTGCCAGTGCTTGTGCAATGGTGTTCGCGGTCGCGGCCAACGCCCAGGCCGACAAACTGATCATCGCCACAGAAGGCGCTTACCCACCATTCAACTACGTTGATTCGGACAACAAACTGCACGGCTTCGACGTCGATATCACCGAAGAGCTGTGCAAGCGCATGGACGCCCAGTGCACCATCGTCGCCCAGGACTGGGACGGCATCATTGCCGGTTTGATGGCCAAGAAGTACGACGCCATTGTCGCCTCGATGATCGTCAACGAAGAACGCAAAAAGAAAATTGCGTTCACCAACCACTACTACCGCACCCCGCTGTCCATCGCCGTGGCCAAAGACTCGACCATCACCGATGCCCAGTCTGACTTCGCCGGCAAGACCGTGGGCGCCCAAAGCGCGGCCACGCAAAGCCTGTACGCCGAGTCCCACTACAAAAAAGCCGACATCAAACTGTACCCGACCCTGGATGAAGCCAACAGCGAACTGGCCAACGAGCGGGTTGATGTGGTGATCGCCGACAAATTTCCGCTGCTGGAGTGGGTCAATAAAACCGGCAAGGACTGCTGCAAAATCATTGGCGACGTAGACGGCACCCTGGACGACGCCGCCATTGCCGTGCGCAAAAACGATGACGCCCTGCGTGAACGCTTCAACAAGGCGCTGGATGAAATCGTCGCCGACGGCACCTATAAAAAGATCTCCAGCAAGTACTTCGACTTCGACATCTACTAAGTCTTTCGCCCTCGGTTGAGGGCTTCCCTGCCGATGAGCCTGCCCTGCGCACCCATGGTGCGCAGTGGCTGAAATTCGCCTTTTTTTGACCGGGGACTCGAGCATGCTCGAACAACTTTCACTTCTCTCATTTGCCAGTGGCGGCTGGGGCTCAGCGCTACTGGCCGGCTCGCTGGTGACCATTGCCCTGGCCTTGAGCTGCCTGCCCATCGGTTTGCCGCTGGGGCTGCTGGTGGCCGTTGCCGCGCGCTCGAAAAACCGTTGGATGCGCGCGTGGGCCACGACCTTTTCCACGGTGTTCCGTGGTTTGCCGGAACTGCTGACGCTGCTGATCATTTACTACGGCTGCCAGATCGCCGCGCAAAAAATCCTTGAGGCCATGGGCTATGACGTGCAGTTCACGATCAATACCTTTGTTGCCGCCATGATTGCCTTCAGCCTGGTGTTTGCCGCGTTCTCCAGCGAGATCTGGCTGGGTGCGTTCAAGACCATCCCTAAAGGGCAATACGAAGCCGCCTCGGCGCTGGGCCTGTCGAAGTTCACTACCTTTCGCAAAGTGCTGCTGCCGCAACTGGCACGCATCGCCCTGCCCGGCCTGTCGAACAACTGGCTGTCGCTGCTCAAGGACACCTCGCTGGTCTCAACCATCGCCCTGGTCGACCTGATGCGCCAAACCAACCTGGCGGTCAGCGTGACCAAAGACCCGATGCTGTTCTACACCGTTGCGTGCTTTATCTACCTGTTTTTCTCGGCGATTTCCGGGCGTCTGTTCGCCTTTATGGAACGCTACTTCAACCGCCACATACGGAGCGTGCAGTCATGAGCCTGGCGGATCTGCAAAACTTGATTCTCGACCCCGAATTACTCGAACGCTACGCCCCGCGCTTTATTGACGGGCTGCTGGTGACCGCCAAGCTGGTGGCGATTTCATTCACCCTCGGCGCGTTGCTGGGCTTGTTGATTGCGCTGGGGCGCTTGTCCAGCAATCGTCTGCTGCGCAATTTCACCGGCGCCTACGTGTACTTCTTCCGAGGCTCGCCGCTGCTGGCGCAGTTGTTCTTGCTGTATTACGGCCTCGGCTCGTTCAAGGGCTTTTGGCAAGACATCGGCCTGTGGTGGTTCTTCCGCGATGCCTGGCTGTGCACCCTGCTGGCCTTTACCTTGAACACGGCGGCGTACCAGGCCGAGATTCTGCGCGGCAGCATCATGTCGGTAGCCCAAGGCCAGCGCGAAGCGTGCAAGGCACTGAACCTGTCGCGCTGGACGACGTTTCGCAAGGTCATCCTGCCGCAGTCGCTGCTGGTGGCCATCGGCCCGCTGGGCAACGAGCTGATTTTGATGATCAAGGCCAGCGCCATCGCCTCCCTGGTGACCATCTATGACCTGATGGGCGTGACCAAAATGGTCTTTGCCCGCACGTTCGATTTCCAGGTGTACCTGTGGGCCGCCGTGCTGTACCTGCTGATCGTCGAGATCGTGCGCCGTACCCTCAAATTTATCGAAGGCCGCCTCAGCCGCCATCTGCAGTAAGCCTATTGTTCGGGCTGCACACATGGCCCCTGTTTTAAGGATTTGTTTATGCATTGCGACACTCTCGTTCTGGGGGCCGGCATTGTCGGCGTCAGTACCGCGTTGCAACTCCAGGCCCGCGGACGCAACGTAGTCTTGCTTGACCGCGACCAACCGGGCAGCGGCACCAGCCACGGCAATGCCGGGCTGATCGAGCGCGCCAGCGTGATCCCGTATTCGTTCCCGCGTGAGCTCTCCCGTTTGCTCCGTTACGGGCTCAATCAGCAACCCGATGTGCGTTACAGCCTCAAGCACCTGCCCAAAGCCGGGCCGTGGTTGATGCAGTACTGGCAGCAGTCCGGCAGCAAAGGCCTGGCCAAAGCCACTGAGGCAATGCTGCCGCTGATTGAAAAGTGCGTAAGTGAGCACGACCTGCTTGCAGAACCTGCGGGCATGACCGGGCTGATTCAGGACAGCGGCTGGGTCGAGGTGTACCGCACCGCGGCAGACTTCGACAAAGCCCAGCGTGACGCGGCGGCCCTGGGTCGGTTCAAGCTCAACTACCGCGTACTCGACAAGCAACAGGTGCATGCCCTTGAACCGGGCCTGCACAGCGACGTGCTGGGCGGCATTCACTGGCTCGACCCCAAGACCGTCAGCGACCCCGGCGGCTTGACCCGCGGTTACGCCGAACTGTTTGTCCAGCGCGGCGGCCGCTTTGTGATCGGCGACGCCAACAGCTTGCGGGCGACCGCCGGGCAATGGCAGGTCGACAGCCAAAAAGGCCTGATCGTGGCCAATGAAGTGGTGGTTGCATTGGGTCCGCAGGCCCGAGGGATTTTCGAGCCGCTGGGCTATCGCATCCCCTTGGCGATCAAGCGTGGTTACCACATGCACTACGCCGCCAAAGACGGCCACACCATGCAGCACCCGATCCTCGATTCAATCGGCGGTTACGTGTTGGCGCCCATGGTTGGCGGTATTCGCCTGACCACCGGCATCGAATTTGCCGACAGCGATGACCCGATCAATGAAATCCAGCTGCGCCGCTGTGAAGAACGCGCCCAACGCCTGTATCCGCTCGGCCCGCGTGTCGATGCCGAGCCGTGGCTGGGGCGCCGCCCGTGCCTGCCGGACATGTGCCCGGTGATCGGCCCGGCCAGTCGGCACAAAGGCTTGTGGTTCAACTTTGGGCATGCCCACCACGGCCTCACCCTGGGCCCGGTCAGCGGGCGCCTGCTGGCAGAAATGATGACCGGCGAAACACCTTTTACCGACCCGACTCCCTACAGCGCCGAGCGCTTTAACTGATCGTTGGAGACACACTATGCAAGCTCATTCTGCTTACGTTCATAACCCCGTGTCGCCATCGACTGACACCCGCAAGGTGGTGGTGGATATCTCGGGCCTGAACAAGTACTACAGCGCGTTCCATGTACTCAAAGGCATCGACCTGAAAGTGCACGAAGGCGAGCGTATCGTCCTGTGCGGCCCGTCCGGCTCGGGCAAATCGACCTTGATCCGCTGCATCAACCGCCTCGAAATCGCTGAAAAAGGCCAGATCCTGGTCAACAGCACCGACCTGTCACAGCCCAGCCGTGAAGCGGCCAAAGTGCGCAGCGAAATCGGCATGGTGTTCCAGCACTTCAACCTGTTCCCGCACATGAGCGTGCTCGACAACTGCATTCTGGCGCCGATGTCGGTACGCGGATTGCCGCGTAAAAAAGCCGTGGAACTGGCCCAGCACTTTCTGGAAAAAGTCGGCATTGCCAGCCAGGCCGACAAATACCCGAGCCAGCTCTCTGGTGGCCAGCAACAGCGCGTGGCGATTGCCCGGGCGCTGTGTATGGAGCCCAAGATCATGTTGTTTGATGAACCGACCTCGGCCCTGGACCCGGAAATGGTCAGCGAAGTGCTGGACGTGATGGTCAAACTGGCCGGCAGCGGCATGACCATGTTGTGCGTGACCCACGAAATGGGCTTTGCCCGGCAAGTGGCCGAGCGGGTGTTGTTTCTCGATGGCGGCATGATCATCGAAGACTCCCCGCCCGAAGACTTCTTCAACGCCCCGAAAAGCCCGAGGGCCAAAGCCTTCCTTGCGCAGATCGTGCATTGATCTTCTGTAGTCGCTGCCGCAGGACCTTCGCTTTTATTCAGAAGCGGGAGTGCTGCGCACCCCATCGCAGCCTGCGGCAGCGGCTACAGGGTTTTGGCGCAAAAACCACAGGATCAGCAGGGCAACGGCCACGGTCAGGGCGGCCAGCCCGTAAAGCAGCACCTGAAACGCTTGCAAGTAGGCCGCGCCCAGCACGGCCTGTTCCAGCCCTTGGGCCACACCCGCGGCCTGGCTCAGGTCGCCCGTTGCAAGGTACTGCGCCGCCCCCGCGCTTTGGCTGGGCAAATGGCGTTGAATCAATACCGCCAGCAGCGCGCTGACAATCGCCAACGAAATCCCCTCGCCCGCAACACGGGTGGTGCCGAAGATACCGGTGGCCATGCCCGCACGCTCCTTGGGCACGACGCTCACCGACAACCCGTCCATCAAACCCCACGGCAACCCCGTACCGATGCCGATCACCAGCAGCGGGACAACCCACTCTAAGGTCGGCTGATTGATCCCCACCCGGCTCAGCAGCAACAACCCGGCCGCCGCGATCAACAAACCCGCTGCCGACAACACCCGCGCCGAGGCCCAGTGGGTCAACACGCCTGCCAGATAGGGCACGATCAGCATCGGCGCCGACAAGGCAATCATCAGCAACCCGGTGTCGGTTGCACTGCGCTCTTCGATGCCAATCAAACGGACCGGCAGCAACACCAGCAGCACCACAAAACAAAAACAGGTGGCCATCGGCAGCAATTGCACGCCGACAAAACGCGGGTAACGGAACAGTGACAGGTCGAGCATAGGCCGCGCCACTCGGCGTTCAATCCGCACAAACGCCAATACGCATACCAGCGCCCCAAGCAACATGCCGATGACCGGCGCGCTGTTCCAGCCGGTGCTCGGCACCAGCAATATGCCCCAGGTAAACAGCACCAGTGCGGCGGTAAAACTCACGGTGCCTTTACCGTCCAGCTTGCTGGCGTGCGGGTCTTTGGACTCGTGCATCATCGGGATCGCCATCAGCAATGCCAGCCCGCCGATTAACGCGCCTGAGACAAACACCGCGCGCCAGCCGATATGCTCGATCAGCACCCCGGCCAGAATCGGCCCCAGCGCCAGACCGACGCCAAAGCTGGTGCCCAACAGGCTGAATGCCTTGGTCTGACTGCGCCCTTCGAACGTATTGGCCAAGGCCGCACTGCCGCCCGCCAAGGCCGCGGCGGCGCCGACACCTTGTAAAGCGCGCAGCCCGTCCAGCCAGACAATGTTCGGCGCCAAGCCCAGGGCCAACGACGCCAGGACAAACACGCCAACGCCCGACACAAACATGCGTTTACGCCCATAGCGATCCGCCAGGGTGCCGGCGGCCATCAACAAACTGCCAAAACTCAACATAAAGGCGTTGGTGATCCAGGTCAGCGCCAGCGGCCCGGCGCCCAGATCAAGGCCAATGGCGGGCGTGGCCAGCGCACCACCGGAAAAACTTAGCGGCAGAATCAGCGCCGCCGTGCAGACGGCGAGCAAGGTCCAGCCAGCGGACACGCTGGGTGTGCGATCAAGACTCATGGGAAACGCTCCGGCCAGATGGCCCAGCAAAAGAAGGTTCGACGAGGATAAAAGCGATCCAATCGGATAAAAACAGGCTATAAATCCGCTCTAACCCAACCAAAACTCCTTAATAAAGGCAGCACATGGAAAGTTTGAGTGGTCTGAATGCGTTCGTGATTGCCGCCAGACTGGGCAGTTACGTGGCCGCCGCCGAGCGGCTGGGGATTTCGGCTTCAGCCGTTGGCAAGAGCGTGGCGCGCCTGGAAGACGGGCTCGGCGTGCGCCTGTTCAATCGCAGCACCCGACGCTTGAGCCTGACCGAGGGCGGCACGCTGTTTTTTGAGCGTTGCAGCAAGATCCTCGATGAACTGGAAGAAGCCGAGGCCGAACTGCACTCATCGCGGGATGCACCACGCGGTCGCTTGCGCGTGAGCCTGCCCGCGATTGGCTACCGCATGTTGCTGCCAATACTCAGTGAGTTCACCCGGCGCTACCCCGAGATCGAGCTGGACATGGACTTCAGCGACCGCATGGTCGATGTGATTGGCGAAGGCATGGACGCGGTGATCCGCAGCGGCGACTTTGCCGACTCGCGCCTCAAGAGCAAGCCGCTGGGCACCTTCCACTTTGTGCTGGTCGGCGCACCGGACTATTTTGCCCGCCAGGGTGTACCGCAGACGCCTCACGACTTGAAGCGGCACGTGTGCCTGCGCTACCGGTTCCCCAGCAATGGCCAGTTGCAGGAATGGACCTTCACCCGCGACGAGGACGACAGCCTGTGGAAGCGCTCAACCCCGCTGGTGTTCAACAATCTGGAAGCATTGATCAGCGCCGCTACGGGCGGTTTTGGCCTGGCTTACGTGCCCGACTTTGCCGTACGCCAGGCGTTGCAGAGCCAGCAATTGGTCGCCGTGCTGGCCGATCACATCAGCGCCCACGGGCGATTTTCGGTGCTGTGGCCCAGCAGCCGCCACTTGCTACCGAAGTTGCGCGTGTTCGTCGACTTCCTGGCCGAACACATGACCTTGGACGCACGCCCCAAGCACCCGTAGGAGGGGCCGCCCCATCTTCGACGCCGCGCTGTCGCGCAGCAAACAGGACAGCGAGTATCTTCGGCGCCCCCCAATCGGTTCCCTCTCCTTCGGGAGAGGGCTAGGGTGAGGGGGCTTTGGCTTTTATGTACATATCCATTGCTGCGGCAACGGCCACTTAGGGTTCCGGCCTTACGCCGCGTCACTTTGAAAGCGCAAAGTAACCAAACGCTTTTTGCCCCAACCCCTCGGTGCCTCGCTGAGGCTCGGCATGCCCTCACCACAGGCCTTGCTCCGTGGGCCCGCCGCGATCGGCCATCCCTGGCCGTGTCGCGGCTAACCCGGCGTCCTGCCGGGTTACCCACTGCGCAACACCTGCGTTCGGCCAGCGTGGTTTAACGGGGCCTCTTAGATCAAGATCACAAGCCAGATCAAGATCAATAGCTCGCGAGCAAGCCCGCTCCCACAGGATGCTGTGCTTCTTAGAGCTGTGCCGCCAGTCGCGAGCCCTGGTTGATCGCGCGCTTGGCATCCAGTTCGGCGGCCACGTCGGCGCCACCGATCAAGTGCACGCTCTGGCCGGCAGCCAGCAGGCCATCCTGCAGTTCGCGCAAAGGGTCTTGCCCGGCGCAGATCACGATGTTGTCGACGGGCAGCACCTGCGGCTCGCCTTCGCCAATGCGGATATGCAGACCATCGTTGTCGATGCTCAGGTACTCCACGCTGTTAAGCATTTGCACGTGTTTGTTCTTCAAACCGGCACGGTGGATCCAGCCGGTGGTTTTGCCCAGGCCGTCACCCACTTTGCTGGCTTTGCGCTGCAACAGGTACACCTGACGCGCCGGGGCATGTACCTCGGGTTTGATCCCGGCCACACCGCCGCGTGCCTCAAGACGGCTATCAATGCCCCACTCGCGCCAAAACGCTTCGCGGTTCTGGCTGGTGGCCTCGCCCTCTTGCACCAGGAACTCGGACACGTCAAAGCCAATACCGCCCGCACCGATCACTGCGACGCTGGCACCCACCGGCTTGCGCTGCAGAATCACGTCCAGGTAGCTGAGCACTTTAGGGTGGCCGACCCCAGGAATCGCCGGGGTACGCGGGGCAATGCCGGTGGCCAGGATGATTTCGTCAAATTCGCCCGCCACCAGTTGCTGCACATCCACGCGGGTATTGAGCCGCAGCTCAACGCCGGTGGTGCGCAGTTTGTGCGAGAAGTAACGCAGGGTTTCGTAGAACTCTTCTTTTCCCGGCACGCGCTTGGCCACATTGAACTGGCCGCCGATTTCACTGGCCGAGTCAAACAGCGCGACCTGATGCCCGCGTTCAGCGGCTACCGTGGCCGCCGAGAGCCCCGCAGGCCCGGCACCGACCACAGCGATTTTCTTCACGGCAATGGTCGGCAGGTAGTTGAGTTCGGTTTCGTGGCAGGCCCGCGGGTTGACCAGGCAACTGGTCAGCTTGCCGCCGAAGGTGTGGTCCAGACACGCCTGATTGCAGCCAATGCAGGTGTTGATTTCGTCGCTGCGACCGGCGGCGGCTTTGTTGACGAACTCCGGGTCGGCCAGAAACGGGCGCGCCATGGAGACCATGTCGGCATCCCCTTCGGCAAGGATCTGCTCGGCGATTTCGGGCGTGTTGATGCGGTTGGTGGTGATCAGCGGCACGCTGACCGAACCCCGCAGCTTGGCGGTGACTTTGCTGAACGCGCCGCGTGGCACTTTGGTGGCGATGGTCGGAATGCGCGCTTCGTGCCAGCCGATCCCGGTGTTGATCAGGGTCACGCCAGCCTGCTCCACGGCCTTGGCCAGTTGCACGATTTCTTCCCAATCGCTGCCACCGGCCACCAGATCGAGCATCGACAGGCGATAAATGATGATGAAGTTCGGCCCTACCGCTTCACGGGTGCGGCGCACGATTTCAAGCGCCAGGCGCATGCGGTTTTCGTAGCTGCCGCCCCAGCGGTCGGTACGATGGTTGGTCTGGGCGGCAAGGAACTGGTTAATCAAATAACCTTCGGAGCCCATGATCTCAACGCCGTCATAACCGGCACTTTGCGCCAGTTGGGCGCAGGTCACGAAATCGCTGATCTGCTTCTCAATGCCCGCTTCATCCAGCTCTTTGGGGGTAAACGGGTTGATCGGCGCCTGAATGGCGCTCGGCGCGACTTGTCGCGGGCTGTAGGCGTAGCGCCCGGCGTGAAGGATCTGCAAGCAGATCTTGCCGCCTTCGGCGTGTACGGCCCGGGTCACGACCAGATGCTTCTCCGCCTCTTCAGCCGTGCTCAGCTTGGCCGCCCCGCTGTACACCCCGCCCTCGTCGTTGGGCGCAATACCGCCAGTGACCATCAGGCCGACGCCCCCTTTGGCCCGCTCGGCAAAATAGGCGGCCATGCGCTCAAACCCGCCCGGCTGCTCTTCAAGGCCGGTGTGCATCGAGCCCATCAGGGTGCGGTTACGCAGAGTGGTAAAGCCCAGATCCAGCGGGGCGAGCAAATGGGGGTAGTGGGAGGCGGTCATCAGGAATGCTCCGTTACAGGCTAAATCACGGAAAGCGAGGTGCTCTTTGGCCCTCGTCGGTTGTGTCTGGCACAGTAAAGGCACTCCCGGGCCCGCTCAATGACCCAAAATGACAAACTCCTAACCTTAATGCGCAGCCCCCCTTGGCAAGCCGGGCTGAGCGACCTACCCTAGTCGACGAATTCTGCACACGGTTACCGCTTTAGTTCTCATGCGTAAATTATTTACTTGTACCTTATTGACCGCCCTGGTCGCCGCTGGCGCAGGCTACGGATACTGGACCGGACAACGCCCGGCCAGTCATTACTTGTCTGATCTGCGGGTGGAATTGGCCATCAATGAGGGCGTTGATCAGGGCCGTGGCAATCTGCTGGGCATCGAGCCCGACCTGTCGCCGCGCGACTTTCAAAGCCTGGACCTGGTGCGTTTGAAGCTCGCTGCGTACTTGAACAGCGCGCGCAATGACGGGCTGCTCAACGATAAAACAGTGGTGGTGCTGCCTGAGCACATCGGCAGTTGGCTGGTGTTTGAGGGTGAGAAGAACGAGCTGTACCAGGCCGCCAATTTGAATGAAGCCATGCACATGCTGGTACTCAGCCACCCGCTGGCCTTTGCCAATGCCTGGCTGCGCGCAGATGGCGACAGCCGGACCAACGATGCGCATCTGCGCATGAAGGCCCGTTCGATGGCGCGCGATTACCAGAGCCTGTTTGGCGGCCTGGCCAAAGAATTTGGCGTCACGTTGGTGGCTGGCAGCATCGCCCTGCCCGACCCGCGCATTGAGGATGGCAAGCTGGTGCCGGGCAATGGCCCGCTGTACAACAGCAGCGTGGTGTTTGGCCGTGATGGCGCGCCGCTGGGGACACCCCAGCGCCAGTTGCTACCGACCTACGAAGAGCAGAGCTATATCCAGCCAAGCCCCGATCATCAGTTGAATGTGGTCGACACCCCCGCCGGGCGCCTGGGCATTTTGATTGGCAGTGACAGCTGGTACCCCGAGCACTACCGAACCTTGAACGAGCACGGCGCGCAAATGATCGCAGTGCCGGCGTTCATCATGGGTAAAAACACGTGGGAGCAACCGTGGGGCGGCTACAAAAGTGTGTTGACGCCCAGCGAGATCAGCCTCAAGCCCGGCGAAGTGTCCGAAGGTGAAGCCTGGCACCGCCTGACGCTGACCAGCAGCGTGCCCAGCAGCACAGCCGAAGCGGGCGTCACGGTGTTTCTGCGTGGCAAGTTCTGGGACAAGCGCAGCTCCGGGCATGGCTTTATCAGCCGCGACGGTAAAACCAGCGCCAATAACACCGGCGATGGTGCCCGCTTGTTGAACGTGTGGCTGTAAGACCATGAAACCGCTGCCGATGCGTTTGGGTGACCTTTCTGTCGGATTTGTCGATTCCTTGGCCGAGGCCATCCGCAGCCACGGCCATGACCCGCAGCCGCTGCTGGATCAATACGGGCTCGACCCGGCCAGATTGGCGCAGCCTTCGGCGCGCTTGTCGATCCCGCGCTATATGCGTTTAGGGCATGCCGCGATCGCGCTCACCGGCGACCCGGCACTGGGCTTGCGCATGGGCCATTTGAGCCGTTTACCCCAAGCGGGTCTGGCCGGAGTTACTGCGGCCCAGGCCCCGACGGTGCGTGAAGCGGCCCGCACCCTCACCCGTTTTGAACCGTTGTACGGCTCCAACTATCGCGGCCAGTCGAGCCTGCACGAAGATGCTCAGGGCGCCTGGTTGCGGTTTTACTCCATCAGCCCCTATAACGCCTACAACCGCTTTGTGGTGGACTCGATCATCGCGGGCTGGCTGCAACAGCTGTCGTCGGTGGCCAATCAAGCTTTGCGCTGCGAGCAGGTTGATATTGAGTTCAGCGAGCCGGAATACGCCGAGCACTACCGCTCATTGAGCGAGGCGACGGTGAACTTTCGTGCCGAGACCAATCAGATCCGCCTGAGCCACGCGACCCTGGATCTGCGCAACCCTGTGCACTGCCCGAGCACCTGGGCAAGCCTGTTGCAGGTGTGTGAGCGTGAACTGGAACACCTGACCCGCACCCGCAGCCTGCGCGAACGCATCACGCAATTGTTGGGGCCTTTGCTCAATGGTGGCCGGGAACCGGATCTGGAAGAAGTGGCAGCACGTTTGAAGCTACCGACCTGGACCTTACGTCGCAAGCTGGCAGAAGAAGGCACGCAGTTTCGCGCGATTTTGAATGACACGCGGCGGGATCTGGCGATGACCTATATCCGTGACACGGAACTGGCTTTTGGCGAGATTGCCTATTTGTTGGGGTTTGCTTCAGCCGAGGCGTTTCAGAGGGCTTTCAAGCGCTGGAACGCGGAGACTCCAGGAGAGTTCCGTCGTCGCCAGCGTCAATTGGCCTGATTCAAAGCTCAGTCGCGTCGTCAGCAGACTCTGGGGAGTCCAACTCCGAGGCCTGGTACTCGAGCAGTTCTTCTTGATAGTCGTCCATGGTTGCATCCTCTTTAAAGCCTGTTGGTTCACGTCATGCCTGAGTGGCGCTGGTTGAGCTTAAGGCGCGCGCATGAAGGTTAAATGACACCTTCGCGGGCCTGTCCAGCACTGACTTTAAACGTAGCAGACCTCAGAAATTTTGTGCAACCCTTTATTGTGCCGACGCAGGCTCTAGCACGGCGGGTACAGCAGGCTTTAGCGACTCGGCTGGCGGCGTGACGGGGGACGTTGGCGCCGGGGCAACCGGTTCTGTGGTTTTCTCTGAAGGTGTTTCAACAGATTTCTCTGCGGCAGGCGGAGTGACCGCCGCCGGAGTGACTGGCGTTTCAATCGGCACGATCGGCTGCAAGTCTGCAGGCGGCGCTACGGGCTTGGAGCTTGTGGCTTCTCCCGCAGGCTCAGCAGCAGGCTTTGGCGCAGGTTCAGGGGCCGCAGGCGTTGCAGGAGCAGCCGGAACCACTGCCGGCGCGACAGGCGCGGCCTGTGGCTTTACAGCGGCTTCAGGCACACCCAGTTCAGCCTTGGGCTTGTCATCGGCTTGGGTCGCTTTTTTCGCATCCTTGGGCAAGAACACTTCAACCAACGAGAAATAGCGGTCATAGAAATCCGGGGACGACACGGTTTCACTGGCCACTTTGACCATCGAGTCGTCGGACGAACCGATCGGCATCGACACAGACCCCAGCACACCCACCCCGAGGCTGGCCGAGTTATTCACTTTTTTCAGTGCATAACGGTCGAGCAAGGCGTTGGCGAACATGGTGGCGTGGTGCGCCGAGCCACCGTCGTCGGCACACACCACGTTAAAGCTGATTTCCAGATGGCTTTCGCCACTTTGCTGAAAGCTCTTGTGGCCGCTGATCATTTTCGGATCGTTGCTGGTGATGATGTAGCCCTGGCTCAGCAATGCACGGCGCGCGGCTTCGCAAGAGACCTTGTCACTCACCGGGTAATTGCGCGAGAACGTGCCTGAGTCATCGAAGCTTTCATGATCGTAAATCGTCGGCTTATTCGATGAACAACCTGCGAGGCCGGCCAGACACAAGGCAACTACCGCGGTACGCAAGGAGAAGGACATGGGCATTAACGATCCTGAGGAAAACGGTACGGGGCGTATTGTGCATCAGATCGCGTTTTTCGCGCGCGGTTTGATTGCGTGTCGCCGCTGACGAGGTACAGGTGCGAAGGAATCGCAGGCATAAAAAAAGCGACCCTAAGGTCGCTTTCTTTGTAGCTTCAGAGAGTTCAAGGGCTCTGAGGCGAATATGGCGCAGCGGACGGGACTCGAACCCGCGACCCCCGGCGTGACAGGCCGGTATTCTAACCGACTGAACTAC
>NZ_WIVZ01000054.1:0-25226 GCF_009600325.1 Pseudomonas sp. FSL R10-2189 | reverse complement strand
GTAGCCGAGTACTCTATCCAGCTGAGCTACGAGTGCAAGTTGTGTTTGTTAAACCAGACCACCCTGGTTGAAGCAAAATTAACTACCGGAGCAACTAACTTATAAATGGTGCACTCGACAGGATTCGAACCTGTGACCGCTCGGTTCGTAGCCGAGTACTCTATCCAGCTGAGCTACGAGTGCAAGTTGTGTTTGTTAAACCAGACCACCCTGGTTGAAGCAAAGTTAACTACCGAAGCAACTAACTCTTAAATGGTGCACTCGACAGGATTCGAACCTGTGACCGCTCGGTTCGTAGCCGAGTACTCTATCCAGCTGAGCTACGAGTGCATTTGAAGCTGCGTATTATAGACCGTTGAATCTCTCTGCCAAGTGTTTTTTTCAATAAATTCAACAACTTACTGAAGTGGCTAGATTCTAACGTGCTACATGAATAATGGCGGAGAAGGGGGGATTCGAACCCCCGACACCCTTTTGAGGTGTACTCCCTTAGCAGGGGAGCGCCTTCGGCCACTCGGCCACCTCTCCGCAACACGGGGCGTATAATAACCAGCCTTTTCCCCGTATGCAACTAAAAACTTAAATAAAATTAAAGACTTGGTTCTTCGTCCTTTTCTTTCTTGATCCGCAGGTAGATTTCCTCGCGGTGCACGGCCACTTCCTTGGGCGCATTCACACCAATTCGCACTTGGTTTCCTTTGACGCCGAGCACGGTCACAGTAATTTCACCATCGCCTATGATCAGGCTTTCTGCGCACCGGCGAGTCAGAATCAGCATACGTTTCTCCTCACACTTACATTCAGGGACAACAGTCTGCAAAAAAAAAGGGCTTGGGCTTGCAGCTATATAGCGACAAAACCCTGCGCCCTTAGTATTGACCAACATGGCAAAAGATAAAGCCCTGTGCCACATCCATCAAAAAAACAAAGGGCGCGGGTTTACCGCGCCCTCTGGGCAACGCTTACTCGCCCTGCCGGGCAGGTGCGTCCAAATCAAAAGCCGTGTGCAGGGAACGCACCGCGAGCTCCAGGTACTTCTCTTCGATCACCACCGACACTTTGATCTCGGAGGTCGAGATCATCAGGATGTTGATGTTCTCTTTGGCCAGCGATTCAAACATGCGGCTGGCAACGCCTGCGTGCGAGCGCATGCCCACACCGACAATCGACACCTTGGCAATGTTGGTATCGCCGACCACTTCACGGGCACCGATCTCGCGGGAGGTGTTTTCCAGGACCTCAAAGGCGGCCTGGTAGTCGTTGCGGTGCACCGTAAAGGTGAAGTCGGTGGTGTTATCGTGCGCAACGTTCTGCACGATCATGTCGACTTCAATGTTGGCCGCGCTGATCGGGCCGAGGATTTTGAATGCAACACCCGGGGTATCTGGCACGCCACGGATGGTCAGCTTGGCTTCGTCGCGGTTGAAAGCGATGCCAGAAATGATCGGCTGTTCCATGGATTCCTCTTCATCGATAGTAATGAGGGTGCCCGGACCCTCTTTAAAGCTGTGCAATACGCGCAGCGGAACGTTGTACTTGCCGGCGAACTCAACGGCACGGATCTGCAACACCTTGGAGCCCAAGCTGGCCATTTCCAGCATTTCTTCGAAGGTGATCTTTTCCAGGCGCTGAGCCTTGGCCACAACCCGTGGGTCGGTGGTGTAGACGCCGTCAACATCGGTGTAGATCTGGCATTCGTCAGCCTTCAGGGCTGCCGCCAGCGCCACGCCGGTCGTGTCCGAGCCACCACGGCCCAAGGTGGTAATGTTGCCGTTTTCATCCACGCCCTGGAAACCAGCAACCACCACTACGCGCCCTTCCTTCAGGTCGGCGCGAATTTTCTGGTCGTCAATTTTCAGAATGCGGGCTTTGGTGTGCGAACTGTCGGTCAGGATGCGCACCTGGCTACCGGTGTAGGACACCGCTGGAACGCCGCGCTTGTTCAGCGCCATGGCCAGCAAGCCAATGGTGACTTGCTCGCCGGTGGAGACAATCACGTCCAGCTCACGAGGCAACGGCTGATCGCTGATCTGTTTGGCCAGATCAATCAAACGGTTGGTCTCGCCGCTCATCGCAGACAGCACAATAACCAGGTCGTTGCCGGCTTCGCGAAACTTCTTAACTTTATCGGCGACCTGCTCGATTCTCTCGACAGTGCCGACCGAGGTGCCTCCAAATTTTTGTACGATCAAAGCCATTTCAAAGCAGCCTCAGCCCATAAAGGGCGCCCATTTATCATTCAAACGACGCGCCGCCACTAGACGACGGCGCGTACTGGACCTCAGATACCCTGCTCGACAAATGGCACAGTCAGGGCCAGCGCGGCGTCCAGGGCTGCGGCATCAACACCGCCGCCTTGCGCCATGTCCGGACGACCACCGCCCTTCCCGCCCACTGCTGCAGCGGCCTGCTTCATCAAATCACCGGCTTTGAGTTGGCCAGTCAGGTCTTTGGTCACGCCTGCAACCAGTACGACCTTATCTTCATGAACACTGCCGAGCAGGATCACTGCGCGGCCGAGCTTGTTCTTCAGCTGATCTACCAGCGCCAACAGCGCCTTGCCATCTTGACCGTCCAGGCGGGCGGCCAACACGTTCACGCCTTTTACATCGACTGCCGAGGATGACAGATCATCGCCCGCAGCGCTTGCGGCCTTGGCCTGCAATTGTTCCAGTTGTTTTTCCAGCTGGCGGTTACGCTCCAGCACGGCCGACAGTTTGTCGACTAGGTTGTCACGCGAGCCTTTAACCAGGCTTGCGGCTTCTTTGAGCTGCTCTTCGGCGGCGTTCAAGTAAGCCAGCGCCGCAGCGCCGGTGACCGCTTCAATACGACGAACGCCCGAGGCCACACCGCCTTCGCTGGTGATTTTCATCAGGCCGATGTCGCCGGTGCGCTGAGCGTGGATACCACCGCACAGCTCTACCGAGAAATCGCCGCCCATGCTCAGCACGCGCACGTTGTCGCCGTATTTCTCGCCAAACAACGCCATGGCGCCTTTTTGCTTGGCGGTTTCGATATCGGTTTCTTCTGTCTCAACCGGGGTGTTCTTGCGAATCTCGGCGTTGACGATATCTTCCAGCGCCTTGATCTGCTCAGGCTTGATGGCTTCAAAGTGGCTGAAGTCAAAACGCATGCGCTGACTGTCGACCAGCGAGCCCTTCTGCTGAACGTGCTCGCCCAGCACCTGGCGCAAGGCGGCGTGCAGCAAGTGCGTGGCCGAGTGGTTCAGCGACGTGGCGTGACGCACGTCGGCATCGACTTGCGCTTCAACGGTTTCACCGACCTTCAGGCCACCGGCAGCCACAACGCCGTGGTGCAGGAACGCGCCGCCGGTTTTGGTGGTATCACGCACGTCAAAACGCGCAGCACCGGCTTGCAGGTAACCGCAATCGCCAACCTGGCCACCGGATTCAGCGTAGAAAGGCGTGCGGTCGAGTACGACCACGCCCTCGTCGCCTTCATTCAGGCTGGTAACCGACTGGCCTTCTTTATAGAGGGCAATCACTTTGGCCGAGCTGTGGGTCGCGCCGTAGCCGATAAACTCGGTAGGCACGTCAACTTTAACCAGGGTGTTGTAGTCCAGACCGAACGAGCTGGCCGAACGCGCACGCACACGCTGGGCTTCCATTTCGCGTTCGAAGCCTTCTTCGTCCACGGTCAGGTTGCGCTCGCGGGCGATGTCGGCGGTCAGATCCATCGGGAAGCCGTAGGTGTCATACAGCTTGAACACCACGTCGCCCGGCACCACGGTGCCTTTAAGCTCAGCCAGATCCTGCTCAAGGATTTTCAGGCCTTGCTCCAGGGTCTTGGAGAATTGCTCTTCTTCGGCTTTAAGTACGCGCTCGATGTTGGCCTGCTCGCGCACCAGCTCCGGGAAGCTCTCGCCCATCTCGGCCACCAGGGCCGCGACGATCTTGTAGAAGAAGTTACCGGTTGCGCCCAGCTTGTTGCCGTGACGGCAAGCGCGACGAATGATGCGACGCAGCACGTAGCCACGGCCTTCATTGGAAGGCAGCACGCCATCCGCAATCAGGAAGCTGCACGAACGGATGTGGTCAGCCACGACTTTGAGCGACGCCTGGCCTTCGTTGGCGCAGCCGATCGCTTGGGCGGCGGCTTTCAACAGGCTCTGGAACAGGTCGATGTCGTAGTTGGAGTTCACGTGCTGCATCACCGCGCTGATCCGCTCCAGGCCCATGCCGGTGTCTACCGACGGCGCTGGCAATGGATGCAACACGCCGTCGGCGGTGCGGTTGAACTGCATGAAAACGTTGTTCCATATCTCGATGTAACGGTCGCCGTCTTCCTCTGGCGAGCCCGGTGGGCCACCCCAGATCTCAGGGCCGTGATCGTAGAAAATCTCGGTGCAGGGGCCGCACGGGCCAGTATCGCCCATGGTCCAGAAGTTGTCGGACGCGTACGGCGCGCCTTTGTTGTCGCCAATGCGGATCATGCGCTCGGCAGGCACGCCCACGTCTTGGGTCCAGATGTCATAGGCTTCGTCATCGCTGGCGTACACCGTGACCCAGAGCTTTTCTTTAGGCAGCTTCAATACGCCGGTCAAAAAGGTCCAGGCGAAGTTGATCGCGTCTTTCTTGAAATAATCGCCAAAGCTGAAATTGCCGAGCATTTCAAAGAAGGTGTGGTGACGTGCGGTGTAACCGACGTTTTCCAGGTCGCTGTTCTTACCACCGGCACGCACGCACTTCTGGCTGCTGGTTGCACGGGTGTAAGCACGTTTTTCTTGACCCAGGAAGCAGTCCTTGAACTGGTTCATCCCCGCGTTAGTGAACAGCAGGGTTGGGTCGTTATTCGGGACCAAGGAGCTCGAAGGGACACGGGTGTGACCTTGCTCCTCGAAGAAGCGAAGGAAGGCTTCACGGATTTCTGCGCTTTTCATAGGTTCTTCCACGGAGGCTGCGGCCAGAGGCAAATCATTGCTGTCAATTGATGGCTATTGCTCAGAAGCGGGACGGATCGGAACCCTTCCTGCCCAGGCAAACAATTCTCATCAATTGACAAATGACTCGCAAAGGGCCGCATTATATCGGCCCTTCGCCTTGGGTACAGTGTGTTTATACGATAGCTGCAAGCAATTGGACAGATTGCAAGCTTATTGACGGATAAAGTCGCGGAAAACCTCGATGGTTTGCTCGATTTGGCTACGGCTGACGTCCATGTGGGTCACCATGCGCAAGCGCGGCGCAGCACTGAGCTTGATGCCCCGCTCCCCCGCAAAGGCTTTAAGTGCTGCCGCCTGCCCATCAACTTGCACGTAAACCATGTTGGTCTGTACCGGCTCAACGCGATAACCGGCCTCACGCAGGCCATCGGCCAGCCGTTGCGCATTGGCATGGTCATCGGCCAGACGCGCCACTTGATGGTCCAGCGCATATAAGCCCGCCGCGGCCAACTGCCCGGCCTGGCGCATGCCGCCGCCGACCATTTTGCGCAGGCGCCGGGCCTTGCCGATCAATTCAACGGTGCCGCACAACACAGAGCCCACCGGCGCGCCCAAGCCCTTGGACAAGCACACCGAAACCGAATCGAAATGCCGGGCAATTTCACTCGCGTCCACCCCCAGCTTCACCGCCGCGTTGTACAGCCGCGCGCCGTCCAGGTGCAGCGCCAGGCCATGTTCGCGGGTCAAGCGGCTGGCCTGCCCCAGATACTCGACCGGCAGCACCTTGCCCTGCATGGTGTTTTCCAGGGCCAGCAAGCGCGTGCGGGCAAAGTGAAAGTCGTCAGGTTTGATCGCTGCAACCACCTGCTGCAAATCCAGCGAGCCGTCGGCCTGCACCTCCAGCGGCTGGGGCTGAATAGAGCCCAATACGGCCGCACCGCCGCCTTCATATTTATAGGTGTGCGCCTGCTGCCCCACGATGTATTCGTCACCACGCCCGCAATGCGCCATCAGCGCCAGCAAGTTGCTCATGGTACCGGTGGGCACAAACAGTGCTTGTGCAAACCCCAGGCGCGAGGCCAGCTCAGACTCCAGCTTGTTTACCGTCGGGTCTTCACCGTATACATCGTCGCCCAATGGCGCGCTGGCCATGGCGTCACGCATGCCAGTGCTGGGTTGGGTCACGGTGTCGCTGCGCAGATCGATAACACTCATGCAAAAGTCCTCGGCCGTCGGCTCATCAAAGAAATCCTTGTGGCGCAAGAATAGCCTTATACAGGCATCAGAAAATACGATGGCTATTAGCAAAAAGCAGCGATGCATCTTTGAAACATTTGTGATACAAAATGCCCGCTGCCCTGAAACACGGGCGGCAACGTTCTCAGGGCGGGGTGTAACTCCCCACCGGCGGTAATTACGCGCAATGCGTATAGCCCGCGAGCGCTTGGCGCATCAGACAGCTTGTAGGCTGATGATGGGGCAAGGTCAGCAGACCCGGTGTGATCCCGGGGCCGACGGTCATAGTCCGGATGAAGAGAGAACGGGATTGGCGCCAAAGGGCCGTTAACCAGAGGGGGACTCCCCGTCTGCACGTACCCTTAAATCCCATTCGATTCATATGCCCTGTTTTTCACACAAACAGGAGTCAGAACATGCAACCTACCGCTATTCACCACAACGAACGCGTCGCTTTCATCCAGGCCAGCTGGCACAAAGAGATCGTCGATCAGAGCCGTAAAGGTTTCCTGGCCGAGATGCTTGAACAGGGCTATCAGGAAAGTGACATCGACTTCTTTGAAGTCGGCGGTGCGTTCGAAATCCCGTTGCACGCCAAACTGCTGGCCAAGACTGGCCGCTACGCCGGTATCGTCGGTGCCGCACTGGTGGTCGACGGCGGCATTTATCGTCACGATTTCGTGGCACAGTCGGTGGTCAGCGGCCTGATGCAAGTGCAGCTGGAAACTGAAGTGCCGGTGTTCTCGGTCAGCCTGACCCCGCACCACTTCCACGCGGGCGAAGAGCACCAGAAGTTTTTCTTCGACCACTTCGTGCACAAAGGTCAAGAAGCGGCGAAAACCTGCGTAGACACCCTGCAGAAAATCCGCGCTATCAAGCGTCTGGATAACCAGCAAAAGCGCGCGGTTTAAGCGCTGAAACCTCCTGTAGGAGCGAGCTTGCTCGCGATCTTTAGCTTTTAAAGATCAAAAGATCGCGAGCAAGCTCGCTCCTACAGAGGCCGCCGATATTTAAGCGAACGCTGTTGCTTTCACCGGCTTGATGATGATCCCCGCCCGCAGGCCGTTCTTGACCTTGGGATTAGGAAAGATGATCCGGGCGCCCTCTTCCTCGATGACCCAGCGGGTTTTTGGCGTGTCTTGCGCCAGCAAATAACCTTTGGGCAACTCAGAAAAATTCTCGATATCCGCCGGCAAGTGCATCAGAAACAAGTCTGTCTGTTTGATCACTTCCCGCGCCACGCTGAACAACTGCAAGCCGTCCAGTGACGCGCCTTCCAGCGACGGCTCAGTGCCTTCGATAATCTGCTGCAAGCGCAATTCCAGACGCTCGACGTTAACGCCTTCGTTATGCCCAAACGGCCGGGCCTTGCCCAGCTCCAGGGTAAAGGCCTCGGCGCCCAGTTGATCGTAGGTGTAAGCGCTGAACACGATGGAAGGCTTGTTCTGCAACAGCACCGCTTGCATGCCGGCAGCCCGCAGGCGTGCCAGTTGATCGCGGGAATGTTTGCGCCCCTCTTTATAGGGGTACAAGGCGAACTGCTCAATCTTGGAACCGCGAATGGCCGTGTGCAGGTCGAAGTGCAAACGGGTGCGCTCAGGGGCATTGAAAAACGTCTCAGCCAGGTGCTCAAGCTCGCAGGCACGCAGGGCTTCTGGCCCGCTGCTGCTTTCATGGCGGCCATTAAACAGACGATTGAGGTCTTCTTCGACAAACCGTGCGCCCGTGCGCATGGCGCCAGGGTTGCCGAACAAAAACAGAATGCGTGCTCGCGGCTTGATCTCACCGCGAGCAATGGCATGGATCAGGCGATCGAGCAATTCGATCGGAGCTGTTTCATTGCCGTGAATGCCAGCCGACAACAGCACGTCCATGCCGTTGTCGCGCGCCTCAGTGGGGCGCACCTCTAGCGCGCCCTCGGCCAGCCAGCGCAAACGCACGCCATCGACAGTCAGTTGAGTTTTCTGGGCCGGTTCACGTCCGGTCAAGGTCAGTTCAAGCAGTTTGCCGAGAGCGAGCATAGAGCATCCTTAATCAGTGATTGCAGTCCGGGCCGTGCACGTGACCGTCTTCGCCATCTTCGTCACTCATGTCAGCCGGTTCCATTTCCAGTTGCAGACTAACAAGGTTAGTGGCCAATGGGCGCAGCAACAGGTTGGCGTATTCAGCATCGCCTTCTTCTACGTCTACACCAATCAGCAATTGGCCACGGCCGTCTTGCTGGATCCACAGCTCTTTACCCTGCCACAGGACCGCGACGCGGGTGCAGGAGGTTTGCAGTTGCGTGCCGTCGGTGTCTTCAAGGATCAGCTGCAGGGAATCGCTCATAATTTCGCTCTCATTGGAAAATCAGGTGGCGCGTGCGCAACAGGCAAACACGCGCGGGGTCAATTGATCTGAAACGGATAAACCGAGCCCAGTTTAAGGATTTGCGTCAGTTCATCCAGTGCCGTCCGGCATTCAAGCAGCAATTGCGGGTCTGCCAGGTCGCTTTCGCGCAAGGCATCGCGGTAGTGCTTGTTCACCCAGCCGGTCAGCGTGTCGTACAGCGGGGCCGACATGATAACCCCAGGGTTGACCGCCGCCAGCTCTGTTTCGTTAAGCGCCACACGCAAGCGCAGGCACGCCGGGCCGCCGCCGTTCTGCATGCTCTGCTTGAGATCAAACACCTTCACTTCGCGGATCGGCCCGCCAGCGCTGGTCAGCCCTTGCAGGTAGCTCCAGACACGCGGGTTGGCGCGGCACTCTTCGGGCACGATCAGCAGCATCGAGCCGTCGGCACGGCTGAGCAGTTGGCTGTTGAACAGGTAAGAGCGCACTGCGTCATCGACGGTCACTTGGTCGCGCGGCACGCTGATGGACTCAAACTTTGCCCCGCGCGCGGCCAGCTTGCGACGCAGCTCATCGAGCATCGATTCGGTATTGAGGAAGGCATCCTGGTGATGGAACAGCAGCTCGCCATTGCCCACCGCGATCACGTCGTTATGGAACACGCCCTGGTCGATCACCGACGGGTTTTGCTGGGCAAACACCACGCCCTCCTCGCTCAAGCCGTGCAGACGGGCCACAGCTTGTGAAGCTTCGAGGGTTTGGCGTGCCGGGTACTTTTGCGGCGCAGGGTAACGGCTGTCGAACGCACTGCGCCCGTAGACAAAAAACTCGACCCCGGCCTCACCGTAGTCACGGCAAAAGCGTGTGTGGTTGGCGGCGCCTTCATCACCAAACTGCGCCACTGCCGGCAACGCCGCGTGGTGCGCAAAATGCTGCTGATCGGCAAACATCGCGCCCAGCACGCGGCTGGTAGTCGGATGCTCGATGCTGCGGTGGAACTTGCAATTGAGGTTGGCCGCGGTGAAATGCACGCGGCCATCGGCGGTGTCTGCGCTTGGGCTGACCGTGGCGGCGTTGGCCACCCACATGCTGGAAGCCGAGCAACTGGCAACCAGCAACGGCATGGCGTCTTTGGCGGCGCGCTCAATCACTTGTGCGTCAGTGCCGCTAAAGCCCAAGCTGCGCAAGGCGGCAACATCCGGGCGCTCTTGCGGGGCCAGCACGCCCTGGACAAACCCAATGTCCATCAGCGCTTTCATTTTTTCCAGGCCTTGCAGCGCGGCTTCCTTGGGGTTGGACGCCTGCTGGCTGTTGCTCTGGGACGCGACATTGCCAAACGACAAACCGCCGTAGTTATGGGTCGGCCCCACTAGACCGTCAAAATTGACTTCAAAGGATTTCATCGGTGAGGCTCCGGCAAACGGTGGTAATAGGCAAGGTAGAGCACTTGACCTGTGGGAGCGGGCTTGCTCGCGATGGCATCAACGCGGCTTAACCGTAAAACCGCGCAGCCTGCATCGCGAGCAAGCCCGCTCCCACAGTGACGACATGAGGCCTTAAGACAATCGCACGCCCGGGGTCAGGGCGGCGGGCAGCGCCAGGGTCGGGGTTTCCAGCGACGCGACCGGGTAAGCGCAATAATCAGCGGCGTAATACGCACTGGCACGGTGGTTGCCGGACGCGCCGACACCGCCAAACGGTGCGCTGCTGGCGGCGCCCGTGAGTTGCTTGTTCCAGTTCACAATCCCGGCCCGGCTTTCAAGCCAGAACTGCTGGTAGCGCGCTTCGGAGTCCGAGAGCAAGCCCGCAGCCAAACCGAACGCGGTGTTGTTGGCCTCGGCAATCGCGGCGTCAAAATCGCTGTAACGAAACACCTGCAGCAACGGCCCGAACAGCTCTTCGTCCGAGCGCTCGCTCACGTCCGTCACATCAATAATGCCCGGGGTGAGCAACGCCGCCGTGGTGTTTGGCTGGGTCATGCGCAGCAAAACCTGCGCCCCGCTGTCGATCAACAGTGTCTGCGCGGCCAGCAGGTCACGCGCCGCTGACAGCGAAATCACCGAGCCCATGAACGGTGCCGGTTGCTGATCAAACGCGCCCACTTCAATGTCTTTGCTGACCTCGACCAGACGCTCAAGCAGGCGGTCGCCCCACGCGCCTTGCGGCACCAGCAAACGCCGCGCACAAGTGCAACGTTGGCCAGCCGAGATAAAGGCCGACTGAATAATCGTGTACACCGCGGCGTCCAGGTCTGCCACCTGATCGACCACCAGCGGGTTATTGCCGCCCATTTCCAGGGCCAGGATTTTGTCCGGGCGCCCGGCGAACTGTTGATGCAGGCTGTTACCGGTACGGCTGGAGCCGGTGAAGAACAACCCGTCGATGCCCGCATGAGCGGCCAACGCAACACCGGTCTTGCGCGCACCTTGCAGCAGGTTCAGGACGCCCGCCGGCAAACCGGCTTCGATCCAGCATTTGACCGTCAGCTCAGCGACTTTAGGGGTCAGCTCGCTCGGCTTGAACACCACGCTGTTACCCGCCAGCAACGCCGGGACGATATGCCCGTTAGGCAAGTGGCCAGGGAAATTGTACGGGCCGAACACCGCAATCACGCCGTGAGGCTTGTGGCGCAGCACTGCCGTGGCATCGCCCAGCGGGCCGCTTTTTTCACCGGTGCGCTCGCGGTAGCTTTGTACCGAGATCGCCACCTTGTTGATCATGCTGGTGACTTCGGTGGCCGACTCCCACAGCGGCTTGCCGGTTTCTTCACCGATGCAGCGGGCCAGTTCATCAGCGTGGGTTTTCAGGCTCGCGGCGAAGGCTTCGAGCACGCTCAGGCGTTCTTCGAAAGACCGCTTGGCCCAGGCCGGAAACGCCTGACGGGCAGCTTTGACTGCTTCGCTCACCTGCTCGGCATTGGCCGCGTGGCCCGTCCACAGCACCTGCTGGGTGACCGGGTTCAGCGACTCGATGATTTCGCCCTGACCGTTCTGCCAGGCGCCTGCGATATACAACGTGCTCATTATTTGGACTCCCGCGACGCGGCTGGCTGGGCAGATAACGGGACGGCGCGCACTTGATCGCCTGCACTCAGTTGCAGACGCTTGGCCGTCAGTTTGTCGACCACCAACGTGCCCGCCGCCAAACGTGCCGGGGCGGCGGTGATGCGGCACTCTTCACGTTTGCGGTTATGAATCAGGTAAGCCGGGGCGTCATCGCCCGGCGTGCCGATGGCCAGCACCAGCGCTTCACTGTCACGCACCGCGCGAATCTTGGTGGTTTCGCATTCCACCGCCGGGCCCGCGTCGAAAATATCGACGTAACCCTGGTAACTGAACCCTTCGCTTTTGAGCATGTTCAGCGCAGGCTCGGTGTCGGTATGCACCTTGCCGATCACGGCGCGGGCGCTTTCGGACAAGAAGCAGGTGTACACCGGAAACTTGGGCATCAGCTCGGCGATAAAGGCTTTGTTGCCCACACCGGTCAGGTAATCGGCCTGGCTGAATTCCATTTTGAAAAAGTGCCGACCCAGGCTTTCCCAGAAAGGCGAGCGGCCGTTTTCATCTGACATGCCGCGCATTTCGGCAATGATCTTGTTGCCGAACAGCTCGGGGAACTCAGCGATAAACAGCATCCGAGCCTTGGCCAGCATGCGGCCGTTAAGGCCATTGCGGTGATCGGCACTGAGGAACAACGAGCACAGCTCAGAGTTGCCCGTCAGGTCGTTGGCCAGGAACAGAGTCGGGATTTCGCGATAAATGTTCAGCTCCTGGGAGGCGCTGACGGTCAGGCCGACCCGGAAGTTGTACCAAGGCTCACGCAGGCCGACGGCGCCAGCGATGGCCGAAATACCTACCACTTTGCCGTCGTCGTTTTCGAGCACGAACAGGTAGTCAGCATCGGCGCGTTCAGCTTCGCCACGAAAGGTTTTTTCTGCCCAGCTGACACGGTGCAACAGGCGCTGTTCATTGGCCGGCAAGGTGGTCAGGCCGGTGCCCGTGCTGCGGGCCAGTTCAATCAGGGCCGATAAATCACTACTGCGTACAGGACGAACGATCATGCTATCTCCTTAAACAGGGCTCGCGGGCGAACCCCGTGACACTCGCTCAAACGCGTTAAACCGCAACCACTCGCACGCTGACGCCTTCGCCAACGCCGAGCGCTTCGGCCGCTTCCAGATCCAGCGTGACCGGCTTGCCCGGCGCCCAGTCGAGCTCCAGCAAGACGGCGCGGTAGTCCTGCAACTGGGCATTGGCCACCAGGTACGGGCGACCGCCCCCGCGAATCGGCTCACCGATCTTGACCGGCACTACGCGGCTTTGAGCGATCGAGCGGATGCCCGAGACCCGCGCATGCAGGGTCGGGCCGCCGTCGAAAATGTCGATGTAATGATCGGTTTCAAAACCTTCACGCATCAAAATGTCGAAGGTGATTTGCGCACGCGGGTGCACCTGGCCCATGGCTTCCTGGGCTGTGTCGGGCAACAGCGGCACGTAAATCGGGTAATGCGGCATCAGCTCGGCGAGGAAGGTGCGGCTTTTCAGCCCGCACAGGCGCTCGGCGGCGGCGTAGTTCAGGTCGAAGAAGTTGCGGCCGATGGCATCCCAAAACGGCGAGTCGCCGTTTTCATCGCTGTAACCGACGATCTCGGTGACCACCGAATCGGCAAAGCGCTCCGGGTGGTTGGCCACAAACAGCAGGCGACCTCGGGAGTTGAGTTCGGACCAGGCCGTACCCACCAGATCCGGGACCACATAGAAGCTGGTCAGCAGGCTGTTGCCGGTCAGGTCGTGACACTGCGACAGCACGTGGATCTTGTTGTGGATCTTCAGTTCGCGTGAGGCGTGAACGAAGGTCTCGTTACGAAAACTGTAAAAAGGCTCGGAGTACCCGGCCGACGCGACGATGGCCGAACAGCCCACCAGCTTGCCAGCGGCGGTGTCTTCAAGGACGAAGAAGTAACTTTCTTCGCCATTGAAGCTGACTTCAGCGGCAAACGAGGCTTCGGAGGCGGCGATCTTGTCGCGCAGACGGTCGAGGTCGTCCGGCAATGAAGTGACACCAATCGGGCTGTCCGCAGCCAGACGCTGTACCTCGCTCAGGTCAGCCATTTGCGCGGGGCGCATCACCAGCATGGTGTCACTCCTTAATCCAGAAAATAAAAAATGGGACCCTGTGGAGCCACTCACCTCGTGATCTTTTAAAAGATCGCGAGGCGAGCTCGCTCCTACAGGGTTATGGCGTGGATCAGGCGGTCAGGTGTTTGATGGCACGCTCAAAACGATCCAGGCCTTCGGTGATGTCTGCTTCTTCAACCACCAGACTTGGGGCGAAACGCACCACGTCCGGGCCGGCTTGCAGGATCATCAGGTTTTCTTTTTCAGCCGCGTTGAAGATGTCTTTGGCGCGGCCTTTCCAGGCATCGCTCAAGACACAGCCCAGCAACAGGCCCAAACCACGCACTTGAGTGAATACGCCGTACTGCTGGCCGATTTTTTCGAGGCGGGTTTTGAACAGTTGATGCTTGGCTTCAACGCCCTGCAACACGTCCGGGGTGTTGATCACGTCGAACACGGCATTGCCCACCGCGCACGCCAGCGGGTTGCCGCCGTAAGTGGTGCCGTGAGTGCCGACGACCAGGTGTTTGGCCAGGTCTTCGGTGGTCAACATGGCCGCGATCGGGAAACCGCCGCCCAGGCTTTTGGCGCTGGTGAGGATGTCCGGGATCACGCCGTAGTACTGGTAAGCAAACAGGTGGCCGGTACGGCCCATGCCGGTTTGCACTTCGTCAAACACCAGCAAGGCATTGTGCTGGTCGCACAGTTCGCGCGCGCCTTGCAGGTAAGCTTTCTCGGCAGGCAATACGCCGCCTTCGCCCTGGATGGGCTCCAGTACCACGGCACAGGTTTTGTCCGAGATCGCCGCTTTAAGCGCGTCGAGGTCGTTGAACGGGATGTGCGTGATGCCGGTGATTTTTGGACCGAAACCGTCCGAGTACTTCGACTGCCCGCCTACGTTGACGGTGAACAGCGTGCGGCCGTGGAAGCTGTTGAGGGCCGCGATGATTTCGTATTTCTCTTCACCGAAACGGTCAAACGCCACGCGACGGGCCAGCTTGAAGGCGGCCTCGTTGGCTTCGGCGCCGGAGTTACAGAAGAACACGCGCTCAGCGAAGGTGGCGTCTACCAGCTTTTTAGCCAGGCGCAGCGCAGGCTCGTTGGTGAACACATTGGACACGTGCCACAGGTTGTTGGCCTGCTCGGTCAGTGCGCCTACGAGCGCCGGGTGGGCGTGGCCCAACACGTTAACCGCGATGCCGCCTGCGAAGTCGATGAGTTCGCGCCCCGACTGATCCCAGACTCGGGAACCGGCGCCACGCACAGGAATGAAAGCAGCAGGTGCGTAGTTCGGAACCATGACCTGATCGAAATCGGCGCGTTGCACCGGGGCTTGCTCAACGGACATCGGAGTCTCCTGATGAGAAACGCCTGCCTAAAATGGCGAGCGATGGGGGGATTGTAAGGACAGATGGTGATGCGGCCTTGCCGCCAAGCGACAACTTCTTATAGCGCCAAACCCCGGCTTAACCGGGTTTATAGCAATGCGACATATTGCGTCGCAAAGACGCAGTTTAAACGCTGGGCGCGTCGAGAAAAGCCTTTTGTAACGAGAAAAAACACCAGCCACCCGTGAACGGTAGGAGCGAGCTTGCTCGCGATCTTTTAACGGTCAAAAGATCGCGAGGCAAGCTCGCTCCTACGCAGGCGGTGGACGGCGGGTTAACCGCGTTCGGATGGCACCGACGACAACTCGAACGGGCTGCTACTGCGGCGCTGGTTGCGGTCTTCGCGGGGCGTGGCACCGAAGAAGTTGCGGTAGGCACTGGAGAAATGCGGCCCCGAGGAGAACCCGCACGACAAGCCGATCTGGATGATCGATTTGCTGGTTTGCATCAACATCTGACGCGCCTTGTTCAAGCGCAGCTCCAGGTAGTACTGGCTAGGGACGCGATTGAGGTACTGCTTGAAGATGCGCTCCAGCTGACGACGGGAGACGCACACATGCTGGGCGATTTCATCCGTGGTCAGCGGCTCTTCAATGTTGGCTTCCATCAGCAAAACGGCTTGGGTCAGTTTCGGGTGGCTGGAACCCAGTCGGTTTTGCAAGGGGATGCGCTGACGCTCACCGCCTTCTCGGATTCGCTCAACCACCAGCTCTTCAGACACCGCGCCCGCCAGTTCGGCACCGTGGTCGCGGGCCAGCAAGGCGAGCAACAGGTCCAGTACCGACATGCCACCACAAGCGCTCAAGCGATCACGGTCCCAGTCAAACAAGTGGCTGGTGGCAATCACCTTGGGGAAGCGCTCAGCGAAGTCATCCTGCCAGCGCCAGTGCACGGCTGCGCGGTAGCCATCGAGCAAACCCAGTTGTGCCAGCGGATACACCCCGGCCGACAACCCGCCAATCACGCACCCCGCACGCACCAACTGCTTGAGCGCACTGCTGAGTGCAGGAGCAATGGCGGCGGGTGGCTCATCGGCCACCAAAAACAACTTCTGGCACCCCTCAAGCTTCCCGGCCCACGACTCACCGGGTAATTGCCAGCCCCCTGCCACGACGTCAGTCGGTGCTTCCGCCTGCAGAAACACCAGCTCGTAAGCCACTTCGGGGTGCACCCGTTGGGCGACCCGCAAGGCCTCCTCGGCCAGCGCCAGCGTCAATGCTTTGGTGCTGGGCCAAATCAGGAAACCTATTCGATGGGCAGTCATGGCATGCAATCCGAAACGAAAACAGTGTTAATGCCGAAGGTGGCAACAACCAAGCTAGATCCGCCACCGTTTATTCCGGGAAGCATGCACTAAGTTGGTGCAAAAAGCAGTCTCACAACCCATTTAATTACTTGAGGCTGCCCGACAAGAACTGCTGCAGACGCTCGCACTGCGGGTTCACCAGCACTTCGCGCGGGTTACCGCTTTCTTCAACCACGCCTTTGTGCAGGAACACCAACTGGTTGGACACTTCGCGGGCAAAGCCCATTTCGTGAGTCACCACCACCATGGTCCGACCTTCCAGGGCGAGGTCCTGCATGACCTTCAATACATCGCCGACCAGCTCCGGGTCCAGCGCCGAGGTCGGCTCGTCAAACAGCATGACCTCTGGCTCCACCGCCAACGCACGGGCAATCGCCACACGCTGCTGCTCACCCCCGGACATATGCCCTGGGTAGGCGTCTTTACGATGGGACACGCCGACCTGGTTGAGGTAGTGCTCGGCTTTTTCCCGCGCTTCGACCTTGGACATGCCCAGTACGTGCACGGGCGCTTCCATGATGTTTTCCAGCGCGGTCATGTGCGACCACAGGTTGAAATGCTGGAACACCATCGACAGGCGCGAACGCATGCGCTGCAACTGTTTAGGGTCTGCCGCTACCAGAGCGCCGTCTTTTTTCGCGACCAGTTTGAGCTCTTCATTGTTGAGCAAAATCTTGCCCGCATGCGGCTGCTCAAGCAGGTTGATGCAGCGCAAAAAGGTACTTTTGCCTGAACCGCTGGAACCGATGATGCTGATTACATCACCTGCCTTTGCAGCCAGAGATACGCCTTTCAGCACCTCGTGACTGCCGTAGCGCTTATGCAGGTCTTGGACTTCAAGTTTGTACATGCTGTCGGTTCTCACAAAAACAGTGGGTCAGACGTTGAGCGCGGCTCAACACTCAGGCCTTGCGCGGGGCCATGTAGCCCAGCCAGCGGCGTTCTGCCAATTTGAACAGGCGTACCAGAATGAAGGTCAGGCACAGGTAGAACGCACCTGCGGTGATGTAGGCTTCAAACGGCAAGTAATACTGCGCGTTAACGGTACGCGCAGCGCCGGTGATGTCGATCAGGGTCACGATGGACGCCAGACTGGTGGTCTGCAGCATCATGATCACTTCGTTGCTGTACTGCGGCAGCGCCCGGCGCATGGCCGACGGCAGCAAAATACGGCGATACATTTTGCTCGGGGACATGCCCATCGCCTTGGCGGCTTCGATCTCGCCATGGGGCGTGGCCTTGAGGCTGCCCGCAATGATTTCGGCGGTGTAAGCGCTGGTGTTGATCGCAAACGCCAGGCACGCACAAAAGGTTGCACTGGACAGCAAAGGCCACATAAAGCTTTCGCGCACGACTTCAAACTGGGCCAGGCCGTAGTAGATCAAAAACAGCTGCACCAGCATCGGCGTGCCGCGAATCACGTAGGTGTAGAGCCACGCCGGGAAGTTGACCCACGGGCGCTTGGACACCCGCATCAGGCCCAGCGGCAGCGCCACCAGCAAACCAAAGAACAGTGAAATGCCCAGCAGCTTGAGGGTTTCAACCATGCCGCTGAGGTACAGCGGCATGCTGTCCCAAATGACGTTGTAGTCGAAGATCATAGCTCAGCCACCTTTACGCCGACCGAGTAGCGCTTTTCAAGTTGTCGCAACGCCAGCAGCGACACACTGGTCATTACCAGGTACAGCGCGGCCACCGCGAGGAAGAACGTAAAAGGCTCGCGGGTGGCATCTGCCGCCTGCTTGGCCTTGAACATCATGTCTTGCAAGCCGACCACCGAAATCAGGGCCGTGGCTTTGGTCAACACCAGCCAGTTGTTGGTAAAGCCCGGAATCGCCAGACGGATCATCTGCGGCACCAACACCCGGAAAAACACCTGGAAACGGCTCATGCCGTAGGCCACACCCGCTTCCGCCTGACCTTTGGGGATCGCCATAAAGGCACCGCGAAAGGTTTCGGACAGGTACGCACCAAAGATAAAGCCCAAGGTGAACACGCCAGCCGAGAAGGGGTTGAGGTCGATGTAGTCGTCGTAGCCCACCAGCGGGGCGACGTTGTTCAGCAGGTTCTGACCGCCGTAGAAAATCAGCAGGATCAGCACCAGATCGGGAATCCCACGAATGACCGTAGAGTACAGATCGCCCAGCCAAGCCAGCCAGCGCACTGGCGACAGGCGCATAGAAACACCAATCAGACCTAGAACAATGGCCAGGGCCATGGACGACAAGGCGAGCTGTAGCGTCAGCCAAGCGCCATCGAGGATGACAGCCCCGTAGCCTTTCAACATGATTCAGGCCCTCGAAAAAAAGCGTGAAAATTAGGATGAAAAAATGGCGCAAACTTCAGGGACTCTGTCGCTTGCGCCATTTCAGACTTACAGCCGCGATGATTTACTTGGCTTCTGGGCCGTAAATATCGAAGTTGAAGTATTTTTTCTGGATTTCGTCGTACTTGCCGTTTGCACGGATAGCGGTGATTGCACCGTCGATTTTGTCTTTCAGCTCTTTGTCGCCTTTACGCACGGCGATACCGATGCCGTCACCGAAGTACTTGGCGTCAGTGAACGAAGGACCTACGAACGCGTAGCCTTTGCCAGCCGGGGTATCGAGGAAACCTTCCTGCAACAGGGTGGCGTCAGCCACGGTACCGTCCAGACGACCGGCTTCGATGTCCAGGTAGATTTCATTCTGCGAGCTGTAAGGCACAACAGTGGCGCCTTTAGGTGCAAAGACTTCCTTGGCGAAACGGTCGTGAATCGAACCGCGCTGCACGCCGATCTTCTTGCCTTTGAGCTCTTCCAGCGAATCAGAAACGGTTGTGCCGTCCTTCAGCACCAGGCGAGCCGGGGTCAGGTAGTAACGGTTGGTGAAGTCCACCGACTTCTTGCGATCGTCGGTGATCGACATCGAGGACAGGATGGCGTCGATCTTGCGCACTTTAAGTGCCGGGATCAGACCGTCGAACTCTTGCTCGACCCACACACATTTGACCTGCATCTGCTCACACAGAGCGTTACCGATGTCATAGTCAAATCCCACAATGCTGCCGTCCGGTGCCTTGGAGGCAAACGGGGGGTAAGCGGCTTCAATGCCAATTTTCAGCGGCTTTGCATCAGCAAACGCCTGCAAGGACAGCACGGACAGTGCCAGGGCGCCAAGAAGCACGAGTTTCTTCATCTTAGGACTCCATCGGTAAAGGGCAATAAATGCAGAGTGAGCCTGAGCCCAATATGCGGAGGTTAAACCGGGAATGCGGCGCCACGTCCTGTTGGTGTTGAAACGAGTTCAGCACCACGACAACGAGCGAGTGATCGGCATTCTAACGACAGGCTTCAAGCCGTTATTTCTTCAATGCGACAACATATTACAAATGCACCGAGAAAGGCGGCTACAGGCATTGACAGCTCTTCAAATTCGTGCAAGAGCAAAAGATATAGAACCTATATGAGTTGCAAATAGCGGGCCTATTATTCGCAAACCCTTCTATTCCGGCAAGTGTAGCCTTTAATCTAATTTTTTAAGGGTCGTCCGAGCGCTCTAAAACGGTGCCTTTGGTGTCACATAGCCCCGTTTTTGGGCGCACGGTTACACATGGGGTAACACCTTAATAAACCCCGGAGCCCGCAGGAGTGGCCGCCCCGTCTTCGACGCCGCGCTGTCGCGCAGCAAACAGGCCGCCGAATATCTTCAGCATCCCCCAATCGGTTCCCTCTCCTACGGGAGAGGGCTAGGGTGAGGGTTGCTCTTAGATAAAGATCAAAAGATCGCGAGCAAGCTCGCTCCTACAGGGCCTTTAGAATCAATCACTTATTTTATGTTTGATAAGAGCCGCCGAAGGTTGGGCGGGGATTTGATCGGCCTAATAAAAAGCCCCGTCTGACAACGCCAGGCGAGGCTTTCTTACAACAAAGGAGGCGTTAGGCGACCTTCATGCTCTTGTGGGTGTCGATCAGGTGTTGCACCACGCCCGGATCCGCCAGGGTCGAGATATCGCCCAGGCCGTCATATTCGCCCGTGGCAATCTTGCGCAGGATACGACGCATGATTTTGCCCGAGCGGGTCTTTGGCAAGCCTGGCGCCCACTGGATGACATCTGGCGAGGCAATCGGACCGATCTCCTTACGCACCCAGTTTTTCAGCTCCTGACGCAGCGCCTCGCTAGGCTCTTCGCCGCCATTAAGGGTGACGTAGACATAGATGCCCTGCCCTTTAATGTCATGAGGCACGCCGACAACAGCTGCCTCAGCCACTTTGGAGTGGGCAACCATCGCGCTCTCGATTTCTGCTGTGCCCATACGGTGGCCAGACACGTTGAGCACGTCGTCCACACGACCGGTGATCCAGTAGTAGCCGTCTTCATCGCGGCGCGCACCGTCGCCGGTGAAGTACATGCCGCGGAAGGTCTTGAAGTAGGTGTCGACAAAGCGATCATGATCGCCGTACAGGGTACGTGCCTGGCCCGGCCACGAATCCAGAATCACCAGATTGCCTTCGGCCGCGCCTTCGATCAGGTTGCCCAGGTTGTCCACCAGCCCCGGCACCACACCAAAGAATGGACGCGCAGCTGAACCCGGCTTGAGCGCATGGGCGCCCGGCAGCGGGCTCATCATGCACGCGCCGGTTTCGGTCTGCCACCAGGTATCCACAATCGGGCAGCGTTCTTTGCCGACCGTGGTGTAGTACCAGTTCCAGGCCTCAGGGTTGATCGGCTCACCCACCGAACCCAGCAAGCGCAAGCTTGAGCCGTCTGCATCTTTAACCGCCGCCTGCCCTTCGGCCATCATGGCGCGAATGGCGGTGGGCGCGGTGTAGAGGATATTGACCTTGTGCTTGTCGACGATTTTCGACACGCGGGTGATGTCCGGGTAGTTCGGCACCCCTTCAAACAACACGGTGGTCGCGCCGTTGGCCAGCGGGCCGTAGACGATGTAGGTATGGCCGGTGACCCAGCCCACGTCCGCCGTGCACCAGTAGACTTCGCCCGGACGGTAATCGAACACGCGCTCGTGGGTCAGCGCGGCATACAGCAGGTAGCCACCGGTGGTGTGCTGCACGCCCTTCGGCTTGCCCGTGGAGCCCGAGGTATAAAGGATGAACAGGGCTTCTTCGGCGCCCATTTCTTTGGGCGCGCAGTGGGTCGAAGCCACGGCCATCAAATCGTGGTACCAGATATCGCGGTGCTTGTACCAGGCGATGTCGCCGCCGGTACGTTTGAACACGATGATTTTCTGCACGCTGGAGGTGTCAGGGTTGGTCAACGCCACGTCGACGTTGGCTTTCAACGCCGTGCGCTTGCCGCCACGCACACCTTCGTCAGCGGTGATCACCACTTTCGATTTGCAGTCGATGATCCGCCCGGCCAGCGCTTCGGGCGAGAAGCCGCCGAACACCACCGAGTGAATCGCGCCAATGCGGGTACAGGCCAGCATGGCGACAACCGCCTCGGGCACCATTGGCATATAGATAGTTACGACGTCGCCACGGTGAACGTCCTGGCCGCGCAAGGCGTTGGCCAGCTTGCACACTTCTTCGTGCAGTTCACGGTAGGTAATGTTGCGCTGTTCGGAAGGATCGTCGCCTTCCCAGATAATCGCGACCTGATCACCGCGCTCGGCGAGGTGGCGGTCCAGGCAGTTGTAGGAAACGTTGAGAGTGCCGTCGGCAAACCATTTGATATCGACATGGTGATCGTCGAACGAGGTTTGCTTCACGGTGGTGAACGGCTTGATCCAGTCCAGACGCTTGGCCTGATCACGCCAGAAGCCATCCGGGTTGATGACCGATTGCTGGTACATCGCCTTGTAGGTCGCCTCGTCAGTCAGCGTATTGGCTGCAACTTCAGGGCGTACGGGATACAGGGAAGCGGCACTCATGTTTCATACCTCTATATTTGTAGTTGTTGTTTTATGACCCTGTTTTAGCCGGGCCTTGGCGTGAGATCCATTCGACGTTGGTAGTAAGAAACACCCAGAAAAACCATGGTTTTTCCGCGCAAGGCTCAAGACCGATACTTACAGCGCTTTACCCCGCGCCGACGGATTTGAAATACCTGTAAACACAGCCTGTTTTCGACGATTGTTGCAGAATCTGTCAACAGTCTTTATCAAAAGCCCCTCTATATGCCCGCCCGGCAGCGGCCTAAAATTCACCTCGCCAACCAAGGCACCGCGATTAACGCAAGTTACAGCCCCCACGAAGGCATGTTTAATCGCTCTTACTTAAACCAAGTTTCACACGCAGCCTCACAAGGGCCGCGTGCCCCTACTCGACCCTAGACAGGTAAATACGAAATGAAAGCGTTGTTAGTTCTGGCCCTCAGCAGTGTGTGTGTTAGCGCGTTTGCTGATGAAGCAAGTACTCAGGTCTCGCACCAGCAACCGGTTGTAGAACACTATTCCTACTCTTCCGAACTTGATATTGCCAAAGTGATTTCCATGAGCGAAATCCCTAATGTTTGCGAAGTAGTACCGGCCCGCATGGTTTACGAAGACTCGCAAGGCATCAAGCACACTCTCGAATACCGTGTCATGGGTAACGGTTGCTCCAACGGTTAAGAACACACTATCCCCCAGCGATATGCGGCAGGGCGCACATTAATTACAGTGCAGCCCGCCGCGGCTTTTCGCTCAGCGAGAGAGGCTAAGGTCCAAGCCTGATCACGCTATAGTTTTCCCGCCCCCCACCCAATCGACTGATGATAAGTGCCAACGAGTCGGCATTCGAAAGAATGATTTCTGCGCGCTTTAACTCATCATTGATAAATATATCCCGTGCCTGATCCAGCGTCAGTGCGCCCGATAATTTCATAATATGTTCAGACACTCGCAAGCCGACATCCGGCTTGGGTGTGAGCTTTGAACCTTGTATCTTGAATAACTCATGACGGGGAGTCAGTGCAGACAGGGCCTGAGCCTGCAAGACTCTGTTAGGAGTTCCCGAATGGGCTGTCAGTGGCACAGCATCCGTCAGCAACTCAACAAACGGGAGACTTGCGTTCATGTAAGCAATATCTTCTGCGCCCGCGACCTGATGACAGAGTTCATGAATTAGCGTGGTCGCTCTGAAATGCGTATTGAAATCAAAGGGCGGCATAGTCACTCTAAGCTCGTCCATCATACCGGTTTGACGACTGTCTAATTGGGTATTAAAAAAGTTCTCAAAAAAATAGATATATTTGCGTTTATCCAGTTGAGTCACAAAAGCAACTGGACTCGGGTCGTAAACACTGCAACGACCTACTACATACCGTTTAGAACTCATCGGGTTCATGGAGGGCTTGATCAAACGGCTTAAAACATGCTCGATCACTGAATCTATTCTTTGGATCTGAACCGCGGTCAAGCGAGAAACACCCAGAAAATTTATCAACCACGCAGCATGCTCCTGGGAAACTGCATCACTGTCTTCGATATGTTTGAGAACCTCGCGCCCCTCATTCAAAAAACTGACCGCGCGTTGATGGGCCTCCTGGAGGGCCGTTGCCTTGTCTGGATAGAGCGCCCGAATCTGCGCCATGCCGATGGCTTCTTTGATAAAGCCCTGCGTACCATGCGCGACTTCATGCCTGCTGAATATCGGCCCGCCACCGGCCAGCGGCTCTCTGATATCAACTTCCCACCGTTTAGACGTAGTGTCGCGACGCAGGGCCGGGCCGTCCTGATCAGCACCGATATAGATACGCCAGCGTCTTTCCAAAAGCTGTATTTGAAATACCCTGCCGAGCACGACCGCGTAAAATTTTTCAGTCGTTACATGCTGGTAGATATCGGTTAGCGGGTCATGTTTTAACTCTGACAAGGAAACCCCATGCTCTACATAGGGCTCAAGCGCTGATTCATATTTCGTCGTCAAACGTGATTGCCCACTCGCACCATTGGATACCGGATGTAACTCATAAGCCTGTTCCAGGGACGTGACTTTAGCAGTGCCCGTATTGCGCTCTGATGCTCTGGGCTGTCTCAAGGTCAGGAGCATCGACAGGCTGGTCACAAACTCGGATACTGCCTCCCCCCAGTGAGCCTGAGACGCAGCACTGGCAACAGCTCTCAAGGTGTCTCGGGTTTCCCATATTGTCAAAGGGATAGCCAACCGTGCTGGCACAAACTGAATCGCAGTCGCCATGACCAATGACAGCAGCTCTTTGAAAGAAGCCCAATCTGCCTCAGCCGTGGTAACCGATTGAGATTTCGCCATGTACAGCAACTGTTGGCAATTATCCTTATACATTTTCGAGAGTAAATTCCCCGCGTACTCATCCTGCGAAATCGTTATGGGCGCCGGCGTTTCGAACAAATCAATACTGAAAAAATCCTGGCCAATATAATTAATATGTGGCTCTTTAAATCCACCGTTCGCGTATATTTTACGTTGCCACGGCTTCAGACGATCCAATAGTTGAGTTTGCAGAACTTCCCGACTGATGATATCCGCTACAAAACTCGCCTCATCAGGGTACTCTTTGATTGAATAGTCACGACTGTACATGACGACCACAACTAGTGGGCCAACTGCCTTGGCATCAGGCCCAACCAGGTATATCCCAGTGACCTCATCAGGCACTGCATCGGGGCTAGACCGCAGAGCAAGTGGGCGCATAACGATACGATGACCTTCAAACAATTCCCGCGCCATTGCATCAGGACTATTGAGCACATGTTCCAGGTAACAGTAAGCCTTTTCACTGAGCGCACCTTTCAATTTATCCCGAAATGCCATTTCAAGAATCTGTGGTGGCAACTGAGCACAAAACAACTTTAAGCGCTCACTGGACTCCCCCGCATCCACTACCAATTTATTTTCAAGCAAGGTGCGATAATTTTCACCGACGTTTATTTGTCTGACTAACGCTTTTACATAGTGCTCATTAAAACGGCTCTTCGCATTTAAGGGTGTAGAAAAAATCTGACCGGCTGGAAAAGGAGTCGAGGATCTTAGAAAATGTAAGCT
>NZ_WIVZ01000053.1:0-25961 GCF_009600325.1 Pseudomonas sp. FSL R10-2189 | reverse complement strand
GGGTGGACAGCCTCTGGCGCGGGGGTGGGCGGCGCCACCGGAGGAGGGGGCTCAGAGGGCGGTGTCGGTGCAGCAGGGGCGGCGGGTGCAGGCGCAGGTTGATGAATGACCGAGGCATAAATAGTGCGCGTCACGGCTGGCGTCACCGTGACCGGCGAAGACCGGTTCACCAGGCTCAGCACCAACAGATGCAGCGCCACCACCAGCACCACCGCGCCGCCACGGCGCAGCAATCGCGAAGTACTGCCCGCAGGCAATGGCTCAAGGTGCGGCAAGGGTGTCAGCGTTGCATCCACAATAAATTCCTCCCCGGGCCAGACTGCCGCCGGGCACAGCATGCGCACTCCTTGCGAACGTTGAGTCCAAGGCCCGATACAGGCCGTTCGTAACTTGTGACGTAGGAATATAGGAATGGAAAATGACGGGGCCGTGACATGAAAAATTGTTAATTCTGGGCTTTTCACATCGACTTTTTCTTGCGCAGCGGGTAACGGGGTACGCGTTTTGAGCACGCGCCAAGGCATAAGTCATGCACTGGGGCGAGCTTGATCAGCGTTGCGAAGGGCGTTAATTCAGCAGGCCGAGGTCGAGGGGGGTAATCCAGACTAATCCGGATTTGATCAAGGTCGTTGGCAATAGCGCTGTAGTCGCCGCCGGTGAGCATAGTGGTGAGCATCACACGCAGCAAAAGATTCTTCGCATGCTCTGACTGAACTGCGTACTTGTCCCATAGGCCATGCCCGACTACCCGCCATGAATGCTGGCTCCCCGGCAGTTGCTGGAAAAGAACCGCCCGGCACTGAGGGCCAGCCGTTTGCAACGCGAAATGTGCTTTGGCCGGACCGTGTTCAGGTAGTAGTTATCTAACTAATTTCAGCGCAGTGAGTGGTTAGTCTTCGGATTTGGATCCGGAGTAATAGCTCATGAATCAACCAAACAATGAAGCGCTGCACTCATCTTTTTTATCTGAAACACAATGGGCGGAACACGAAGTTCTTGACCATTTGCATCAATCGATAAAAGGCCAGTTGGCATCACTTACCCGTAGCGAGCAGCTTCGTTACCGGCGGTTAGTGCGCCAGTATGCGCAGGCGTTAGAGGGCGTTGAGCGTGAAGACAGAAGAATCAAGGACGACTTTGAAACATCTGGAGTGCAAGCGATTCGGGAGCGGATATTAGCGGCCACGGGAATAGATTTAGACCCGCGCACGACGTATATCCATACCCGCTACTTGTATACGCCTAACAGGCAAGATCGCCTTCAGTTCCCTAAGCGACTAAGGCGCTCGGCCGATACTGCGGATGAGACAGAAGCGCTACCTGAACCGCACGCTATCATTGATGAATATGCCCCCAAGGCGCATGTACTCAGCATGAGTTTGTGGCAAGCGGCCTGTATCAACTTTGGTTTTATGTCCTATTTTGCAAGTTTCAACAGTGACAGCCTGGTCAATGCCAGTTTCATTAATCATTCTGCGGGCGGTGCTTTCAGTTACGCGCAGGACCCCGACCGCATTAACACCACCTCGCTTATTCCTGCGACTACCTTCATCTCTATTGCGCGAAGTCTTAACCTCGGTGCCGGACTTAAACACCGCATTGACAGTGCGATGTCTGCCAGCGGGACACTTCATACACTTCTGCGCACGTGCACCAAGGCTCACTTGCAGTTTTGCCTGATGGAGTTGTATCGCTCGCTCGGCCCTGATCATGCAGACAGGGACAGAGTCAAAACACTCAGCGAGGCGCTCGACAGTACACCGTCTCGTTTGCGTGTCCGCCAAATTGTCATGACGATTAAATTTACGCCGGCTGAGTTAGTGAGCGGGTGGGGGTTTTATCCTACCGGTGGAGCGTCCATACCGGCCAAACCAGCCCCTGAGGCTGAAACCGAAGGGCATCACGTCAGCATTCCGCTGTTTCAGGTTGAAATCCTGGGCGCTAAGGGCGTGTTCAGTTTCTTTCCGGGCCGTCCGGGAGGGGACTTGCGCTTGCATACCAACTCAAGCGTTCTGATTGCCGATTTTCGGGCGCAATTACTCAGGGCTGCCACGGATGGGCAAATGGATTGGTTCAGGGTTCATTTGACACAAGCGCTGTACGCACGGTTAACCGTTGTTGTTCCCGCGCCTAAAGATCCTGACGGTTTCACCTACATCACTTCACTGCCGAAAGGGCGGCGAGACTGGATTGCTTTTGAGGGGCTGGGTTTCAAACCATTGAGCCTCCAGACTTCGCTGGAACAGGCGGTTTTGAGTTTTCAATCCAACCTGTATGAATCTCGCCTCAGGCAATTAGCGGTAGAGAAGTCTGTGCAGGATTGGGCAGACATCGCGTCAGCCATCAGCACGCTGTTCGAGGAACTCACGCACCTTTTATTGATTCCAGTTCCAGGCGCCATCAACGGGTTGAACAGGTGCATTAAATTTCTATTTGTCGGTGTCACGGTGCAAGGGCTTTATAGCGCCTTGGAGCAATCCAGCCAAGGTGACAGCATCGGGTTGTTGCACACACTGGCGGATACGTTGGACATCCTGATCTCGTCAGTCTTGATAGGAGCCGCCGCTCGATTGGCCCGTGGCCGTTACGCAAAGCTCTTGCAAAGTATGGGGCAGCCCAGAACCTATCTGCGCAGCGATGGAAACACGGGCTTATGGTCAAGCGACCCGGCCCGTTTTGCGTTGGCCCCCGCGTCGGTCACTGACAACATGGCGCTCGATGAGCAGGGTATTTACCGGTACTCGGGGCGCGACTATGCGTTTCTGGAACAAGACGGCCGCCAGTTTGCGGTCGAAATAGAACGTAACCAGGACGGCACGTGGCGAGCCATCGCGAAAGCCGATCCGGACGCGTTTAAACCGCCCGTAATATGGGATGCCACTCAGCGACGTTGGCAACTGGATTTGGATGACAGCCCCTCACTCACCGAGGGTCAGTGGCTTCGCCGTATGGTCCGCGGCCTGACGCCAGAGGCGGCGCAGATTGCATTAACGGTCAGCGCAGTCAGCAGGGCTGACTTGCAACGAATCTGGCAAGGGGGGGCAGCACCGGCTTCGCTGACCGATGCTGTCACCCGTTTTCAAGCGGATACACAACTGCAACGCTGTGCCGATGAATTGAGTCGCTACCCGCAGTTAGTGTCTTTGACCGAGCGCCCATTGCTGGCATTGATGACACAGCTCTCCTTTTGGCCACCCGATAAGCTTCTGTTCGTTATGGACCATAAGGGCGTTTTTACTGAGATGCATGGCCAATTCACGAACAATCCTCCCACCTTCCAGACACTCTTAATAAAGCGTCTGGATGATGGTGAGCTGACATTAAACCATTCATCTTTTTTTAAAGCGTTCGAGAGCGATTTTTTAAGTGATCTGATCCGGCGACTCAGTTTACCTACCGATAAAGTGCAGATGACTCAGTTAATGGCGGCACAACTCACGGCGCACAAAAATGCCCTTTTTACGGCATTAACGCTTCACAAAGATCATCTACCCTCCGGTGGCCCGGCCAGCAGTCTGGACTTGACCTGGTTACCTTTGGAGCAACCCAGAAAAACGCCACTGTTACCGATCATTATTCAATTGCGCGCTATGCATCCCGGTTTGTCGCTGGCGCGTTGTCACGAACTGCTGGCCTTACAGCCCCTGCTGGGAAGCACCCGTGGGCAGCTTAATGAAACGCTGCAGCGACGTAATCAATTACGCTCCTATGCGTTGCCCGAGCCTATCTATCGCGCCGTCACAAACGCCGTATTTTCGGCGCGGCTTGAACGCATGCTGGACGGGTTTCACCACCCTCGCGCATTCAACCCTGACGTTGATCAATGGTCGAAAGATATCTGCACATTGATTATAAAAAAGCGACTCAACATTGAACTGGTCATTGTTGCCAATCCACCTTCGGGTGATGTGTCGGCTGATTATAGATACAGCGATCACACGCTAGTGATTACTGACCTCGGTAGCGGGGTGTATGCAGCCTATGACAGACGCCAGCATGCACTTATGCCTGCGGTCAGCGGGCCAGACAGCTTTTTTGCAGCCTTGATTGCAGGGCTTACAGACCCAACGCGCGCAACACGCCTGCGCAGTTCTGATCTGATGACTGCCGCGGGCTGGCGCAAGGTGGTGATAGATGATTTGAATAGATTTCGCACGCCGGAGGGCTTTATCAATACTGACATCCCTCAGGTCGAAAGCTATGCACTGCCCGATGTGGCGTGGTCAGTCGCTAAACGGCCTGATGCCAAGGGGATTTACATTGTTGATGACGCCCCCGGTATTGTGTTGGACGGTAAGTTTTACGAAGTTCAATCGGCCACCGACGGGTTGACGAACAGCATTATTGATAGCCGCCGTTTTGCCCGGCCGGCGATTCCTGTCTTTGGCAATGACGTCGGTACGTGGCGCCATGAGTTTGAAAGACCCATGGAGTGGGACGGGCAGTATCTGTTCAGGCGTCTGGGCTACAGCGCTTCAGGCTTTGACAGCCACCAAATAACCGCCATCCTGAACATCAGTAACACGACCGATGAAATGCTCAGGCGGGTTCATATGAACCGAGAGAGAATCCCTCCCTTACTGAGCGATACCTTGCAGCGTTTTCCTGATGCCCAGAGGCTTGAGTCGTCAACTGACCGAGCGGATCCCATGGTTGAAATGCTCATGCGAGTGTTCCCCAGTCTGTCGACCAATCTGGCCACGGACCTTGTTCGCAGTGCTAATGAACTCGAGATTCAGCAGATGAAAGAGGGGCGCGTGCCCTTGCGGTTGTCTCAGGAGGCTCGCTGGTATGTGCGCGAAGTGCGGGTTAACGGTGCCCTTGAAGGTTTTTATTTACCCGCTCGGCAAAACAACGACAGTGTGAAGTTAATGCTGCATGGGTTGGCTCGACAACCTGGCTGGTCAGCGGGCGTAAAAGTTGAAGTGCGTGAAGGCACGACTTCCGGGCCTTTAATCAGTTCGTTGGGAGCGGACAGCCCCTCTGTCGCTTTAGTTGTGGTGAAAACGGCTGAGGGTTGGCACGTTTTCTTAGCGCCCGAAAGGGATGTAAAAGCCAGCGGTCAGGATCTTCTGAAGGCTGTGCTGGGGGCATTGCCAGACCGTGAGCGTCAGGCGTTGGGCTATGCCTATGCAGGCGGCGATGATGAGCTTAAAGACCAGTTGACGTTAAGGGTCATCGAAAACCGTGACGGGGCTTATGAAGTACTCGGTATGGCCGCCCTGCGCCCTTGGTTCAAACCACCCAAGCGCTTGGCTGACGGACGCATCGGTTACTCATTGAGTGGCCGGGGATCCGCGACCGATCGCTTCTTGGCTGATCATGAGTCACGTGAACGTTATAGAAGGATTTATCCCCTCAGTGAGGATAGTGGGCGGGAACTCCAACGCATGCGCACGCTTGGTCTGGATATTAACCAAGAATTGGGCCGTCTCGAGGGCGAAGCCAGGACGCTGCAGAACGAGCTGAGAGCGTGGCTGAATCAAAAGCCGGACTTTGAAGTGCACGATGTGGCGGCTCAGTACCATAAAAATGACATGGCCACGGTATTGATTAAGGCATGGCGCAAGGAAATCCCGGCTCTGAGGGATCAAGCAGGCAACGTATTGGGTTACACACTGGGATTGGAGAACTGGCGCGTCCCCACATTACCCGTCCTCACGGCTGACTTTTCACATATCCGTCAATTGAAGATGGTGGGGATGCGGGTTGGCGCCGGTATGGGATTGGGAGTTGACGCAAACATTAATCAGTTCTTGCTTAACTTTCGCTCATTGACGGCATTGGACATCCACTCCTGTCGATTTGATTACTTTCCTGAAGCCATTGGGCGAATGGGCAATTTGCTTGAGCTTTCACTTGCCGATAGCGGTATGCGCCTGGACCGCGCTTCTCAGCAAGGGCTCGCCGGGCTGGTTCATTTGCAGCATTTGAATCTGAGCGGGTGCGGGATAGACGGGCGGCTGGATGTTAGCTCATTGTCTGAACTGCAATCTTTAGATATGTCCAGTACACAAGCAGTCATTTGGCCACGGGGTGTCATGCAATTGGCTCACCTGATCCGTCTGGATTTAAGCGCTAATCACATCATCAGCGTGCCGGAAGAGGTCTTGCTGGGTTCTGAGGTGATTAACCGGGGGACGTCCCTGCGGGAAAATGAATTGGCGCCTTCGGCTATTCGTCAATTGCGGGATTATCAAGCGCGCACGGGGATTAACTTTGGGCTGCATCATGACGCCAATCACCCTCAACGGTTGGGGTTTGACGATGGGGTCTGGCTCAACGGAATTGAGGCTAAGGAAAGGCAAGCCAGGTTTCAGGAGTGTCAGTTACTTCGCGACGACCCTCGGGCCACAGATTTTTTCAAATTGATTGATGACCTGAAAACCACCGCCGATTTTGAACACAGCAAACATGATCTAGTCCCTCGTGTGCAGCGCATGCTCAAAGCAGTCGCTGAAAATGAGCGCGTCCGTGACTCATTGTTCAAATTGGCCTCAGAGCCTTGGGCGTGCTGCGACTCGGCAGCACTGTTGTTCAGTCGGATGGAAATTCAGGTCTTGGTGTCCAGGGCATTGGCTGACGATGATCCACAACGTGCCGAGCTCACGCTGCTGCGGATCATCCGGGGTGAATTTCGTTTAAAAGTACTGGATAGTTTTGCCGTCATGGACGGTGGCGAACGAGACGGCCCTGTTGATGTGCTTGAAATTGGCTTCACTTACCGATTAAAGCTGGCAGAGGCATTGGAGCTGCCCGCCCAGCCCAAACACATGAAATTTGCCTCTCTCGGTAGCGTTGATCCACAGGCTATTGAGCAAGCCCGAGAGGCAATTCTGGCCATGGATAATGGTGAAGCAATGCTTGACTACATGGCTGACGCTCCAATGTGGGACGCGTTTTTGAGAGCGCGCTACGCGGTTCAATTTGATGCGCTGTACAACGAGCACTATCGTGTCGTGCGCGGTCGAGATGTTTACGACGCAGAGGGCTACGAGCGTGGCCTTCAAGCCTTGAGAAATAGACTCACCCTTGAAGCGTTGGCCAGGTTGAACCAGTAGGTACGAAATGTATCGTGAGCTTTTGAGTGTCGCGTGTTGATTGCGACTCCGCGCATCCCGGCCTATGGTCCTAGAAGGTTTCCGGTGATTGGCGCGACATACCTCGTTGCCAGTCGCTGTCCATCCAGTGCAAAAACACGGGAAGTGACGTCATGCCAAGCAACCCTCAACCTGCCGTTCTGGAATTGATCGGCAACACCCCGCTGGTGCGTGTCAGCCGGTTCGATACCGGGCCTTGTACGCTGTTCCTCAAGCTTGAATCGCAAAACCCCGGAGGCTCGATCAAGGACCGGGTCGGCCTGGCCATGATTGATGCCGCCGAGCGCGACGGGCGTTTGCGCCCCGGCGGCACCATTGTCGAAGCAACGGCCGGTAACACCGGCCTGGGGCTGGCGCTGGTCGGTCGGGCCAAAGGCTATCGGGTGGTGCTGGTGGTGCCGGACAAGATGTCCACCGAGAAGGTGTTGCACCTCAAGGCCATGGGCGCTGAGGTGCATATCACCCGGTCTGACGTCGGCAAGGGCCACCCGGAGTATTACCAGGACGTGGCCGCGCGCTTGGCCGCCGACATCCCCGATGCTTTCTTCGCCGATCAATTCAATAACCCGGCCAACCCGCTGGCCCACGAATGCAGTACCGCCCCGGAAATCTGGTCGCAAACCCAGCACGATCTGGATGCCATTGTGGTAGGTGTCGGGTCTGCCGGTACGCTGACCGGCTTGACCCGTTTTTTTAAGCGCGTGCAGCCGGATCTGGAAATGGTTCTGGCCGACCCGGTGGGTTCGGTGATGGCCGAATACAGCCGTAGCGGGGTGATCGGCAAAGCCGGGTCCTGGGCGGTGGAGGGCATTGGCGAGGACTTCATCCCGTCGATCAGCGACCTGTCCAGCGTGCGACATGCCTACTCGATCAGCGATGAAGAAAGCTTTGATCACGCCCGCCAATTGCTGCGAGCCGAAGGCATTTTGGGCGGGTCTTCCACCGGCACCTTGCTGGCCGCCGCGTTGCGCTATTGCCGCGAACAAACCGAGCCCAAGCGTGTGGTCAGCTTTGTGTGTGACACCGGGACGCGTTATTTGTCCAAGGTCTACAACGACCAGTGGATGAAGGACCAGGGCCTGCTGCAGTTCAAGCATTACGGCGATTTGCGTGACCTGATTGCCCGACGTTTTGAGGATGGCCGGGTGATCAGCGCCAGCCCGGACGACACCTTGCTCACCGCCTTCCAGCGCATGCGCCTGGCCGATGTGTCGCAACTGCCGGTATTGGTGGACGGCAAGCGGCTGGTCGGAGTGATCGATGAGTCCGATATTTTGCTGGGCCTGCATGCCGATGCGTCGCACTTTAGCCGAACGGTCGCGAGCGCCATGACGGACACGTTGCACACCTTGGCGCCGCAGGCCAGTCTGGCTGAGCTACAAGCCGAACTTGACCGCGGGCTGGTGGCGATTATTGCTGACGCTTCAGGCTTTCATGGCCTGATTACTCGCGTCGACCTGCTCAATCACTTACGGAGATCCCTTGCATGAGTCAGCACGATGAAAACGGCGCATACCGCGCCTTTGCCACCCGCGTCATCCACGCAGGGCAGGTGCCGGATCCTTCCACCGGGGCCTTGATGCCGCCGATTTATGCCAACTCCACCTATTTGCAGGAAAGCCCCGGCGTGCACAAAGGCCTGGACTACGGGCGCTCGCACAACCCGACGCGGTTTGCCCTGGAGCGTTGCGTCGCGGACCTTGAAGGCGGCACAGATGCCTTCGCTTTTGCTTCCGGGCTGGCGGCGATTTCGACGGTGCTGGAGTTATTGGACGCCGGTTCGCACATCGTCTCGGGCAACGACTTGTACGGCGGTACGTTCCGCCTCTTCGACAAAGTCCGCCAGCGCAGCGCCGGGCACAGCTTCAGCTTCGTCGACCTGACAGACCTGAGCGCTTTTGAGGCGTCGTTGCAGGACAACACGCGGATGGTCTGGGTCGAAACCCCGAGCAATCCGCTGCTCAGCCTGACTGACCTGGCGGCCGTGGCGAGCATCTGCCGGGCGCGCGGCATCATTTGCGTGGCCGATAACACCTTCGCCAGCCCTTGGGTGCAGCGCCCGCTAGAGTTGGGTTTTGATGTGGTGGTGCATTCGACCACCAAGTACCTGAACGGCCACTCGGATGTAATCGGTGGCATCGCTATCGTCAAGCACCTGGAACTGGCCGAGCGCCTGCGGTTCTTGCAAAACGCGGTCGGCGCGATTGCCGGGCCGTTTGATGCCTTCCTCACCCTGCGCGGGGTTAAAACCCTGGCCCTGCGCATGGAGCGTCATTGCAGCAACGCGCTGGAGTTGGCGCAATGGCTCGAGCGCCAGCCTCAGGTAGCGCGTGTGCACTACCCGGGGCTGGCATCGCACCCGCAGCATGACTTGGCGCGTCGGCAGATGCGCGGCTTTGGCGGGATGATTTCCATCGACTTGAACACCGACCTGGCAGGCGCCCGACGCTTCCTTGAAAGCGTGCAGATTTTTGCCCTGGCCGAGAGCCTGGGCGGGGTTGAAAGCCTGATCGAACACCCGGCCATCATGACCCACGCCACCATCCCCGCCCAAACCCGTGCGCAATTGGGTATTGGCGATGGCCTAGTGCGGCTGTCGGTGGGGGTTGAGGATGTCGAAGACTTGCGCGCTGACCTTGCGCAGGCGCTGGGGCGGATTTAAGACGGGATTGATCTGAGCATCAAGCGCGCCTTGAGCAAATTCGGCTAGGCGCGTTCCTACCGCTCTGGAGGACTCTAGCGCTACCGTAATTCCATGAGTTTTTAACGCGTGCCTGACTTGTCGAACAACTTCGCTTACGCCAAACGGTTTGATGCCGTACTTGCCTACATTGACGTCAACCTCGACGGTGATTTGTCGGTAAAGACGTTGAGCGATATCGCGAACTTTTCAGTGTTTCACTTTCATCGCCAATTCAGCGCATTTGTCGGTGTGCCGGTGTCGCGTTACGTACAACTGATGCGTTTGCGCCGTGCGGCACACCAATTGGCGGCACACTCGCAACGCTCTGTGCTGGATGCTGCGCTGGATGCCGGTTTTGAAAGTCCCGAAGCCTTTTCAAGGGCGTTCAGACGGGCATTTGGCATGAGCCCTAGCGGGTTCAGGATGAAGCCGAACTGGCAGCTCTGGAATACGGTGTTCACCATTCCTCATTTTTCCAGGAGCGTCATCATGAACGTACGAATTGTCGAATTTCCAGGGGTCAGGGTTGCAGCACTCGAACACTGCGGGCCCCCTGGGGCAGTCAATGAAAGCGTGAATCAGTTTATCCAGTGGCGGCTTCAGAGCGGACAGTCGCCTGTAGCTTCGAGCCGTACCTTCGGGATTGCCCATGGCAACCCGGACACGACGCCAGAAGACGACTTTCGCTTTTCAATTTGCGGGGAGATCCATGAAAGCGTGGCGCCTAATGCGTTCGCAGTGCAAGAGAAGGTTATTCCCGGCGGCCGTTGTGTGGTAGTTCGGCATGTGGGATCGCCGGATCATATTGGCGAGACAATTTACCCGATTTACCGCGACTGGCTGCCTTCGAGCGGTGAGGAAATTCGTGATCAGCCATTGTTTTTTCATTACCTGAGCGTGTTTCCGGAGACTCCTCAGGATCAATGGCAAACCGATGTGTATGTGCCATTGCAATAGCGCAAGGTAGCCCGTAGGCACGCGCGCCTACGGGTTTTTCTCAGTCTTTAAACGCTGACGTGCAGACGCACGTCGACATTGCCGCGAGTGGCGTTGGAGTAAGGGCACACCTGGTGCGCAGCCTCTACCAGCGCTTGGGCATCGCTTTGTTCAAGGCCCGGCAGGCTGATGTGCAGGTCGATGTCCAGACCGAATCCGCCCGGGATCTGGCCAATACCCACGTGGGCCGTGATCGAGGCGTCGGTCGCAATGCTGCGCTTGGTCTGGCTGGCGACAAACTTCAAGGCACCGATAAAGCAGGCCGAGTAACCGGCGGCAAACAGTTGCTCAGGGTTAGTGGCTTCACCGCCAGCACCGCCCAGTTCTTTTGGCGTGGTCAGCTTGACGTCGAGGACCTTGTCACTCGAAACAGCGCGACCATCACGGCCACCGGTAGCGGTTGCAACAGCGGTATAGAGAACGTTCATGGCGGTCTTTCCTTACAAAAGAAGTGTCTGATGAGGTTTTATCTTTAGCGCTAATTATTTGCGCGCTAAGCAGATAGCTAAAAATTAGCGCTCAAATAGTTTGTGCGCAAGATATTTTTTCAAGACGCACCAAAAATAGATCTATCTCATTGATCTAAAAGACTATTTATTTTCAGAAAATAAACTGGCTGTAGGAGCGAGCTTGCCTCGCGATCTCTTGATCTTTAAAAATCAAAAGATCGCGAGGCAAGCTCGCTCCTACAGACGGAATAATACTTAGAGGCTGGCGTGCAGGTTGCGGCGCAGCAGCAGCAGGTTTTTCTGTATGTCTTGCAACTGCTCCAGGCTCAGTCCGCTGGCGGCCAGGATGCATTGGGGGATGGACTTGGCTTTTTCTTGCAGCGCTTTGCCTTGTTCGGTCAAGCGCAGATGAACCACTCGCTGGTCGTCATGGCTGCGGACCCGGCTGAGCATGCCTTCGGCCTCCAGACGCTTGAGCAACGGCGTCAACGACCCCGGATCTGTCAGCAGGCGTGCGCTGACTTCCCCTACGGTCAGGCCGTCTTCTTCCCATAACACCAGCATCGCCAGGTATTGCGGGTAGGTGAGGTTCAAGGCCTGAAGCAGGGGCTTGTACACCTTGGTCATCATCAGCGAGGTGGAGTGCAGTGAAAAACACAGCTGGTTTTGTAGCAGCAGGTAATCACAACTGCCAGCGTCTGCCGGGGCGGAGTGGTCGTCGACAGTCATCACAGGAACCTTGGCGTTAAAAGAGCCAACAATTTAGCGTCAATACCTTTAGCGCACAATGCAGTTTCCACGCCAGCTTGCATCAGTCTTGTGTGATCTATGAATTATTAGTTAGTTGTCGCGAAGGCCCATGGCGTCGAACATGTTCTGCAAGCAACGCCTGTCAGGCACTTTCAGGACAAAGGAAACCGGTTTCATGCTTCAGAAAAAACGTTCGTCGCGGCACACCGTCATTCACGGTCTGTGCAGCCTCAGCTTGCGGACGGCGGGTGCTGTCGCAATCACTTTCGCCACACTGAGCGGCGCTCAAGCGGCCACGTCCGCCACGGATACCATCAAGGCCTACAAGCTGTGCACCGGCGCAGACAACGCCTCGCATGTTCTGCAAGGGACCATCGACCAGAACATGCGCAACGACGTGACGGCCATTCACTTCAAGCAAAGCCCGGCGCATGCCTCGTTTGACTGGCATAACGACCCGGAGCCGCAGTACGTCATGACCTTGTCCGGCACGCTGGCCTTCGAGACGCGCACCGGTGAAAAGTTTACTTTGCACCCGGGCGAAGTGCTGCTGGCAGCCGACAACACCGGCTCCGGACACCGCTGGAAAATGGTCGATGACCAACCGTGGCGCCGTGGCTACGTGGTCCTGAAGCCGGGTGCCGCCGATTCATTTGTGCCTAACGACCCGGCGGCTGCGAAGGTCTGCCAGTAAGCCCCGTTCCTGTAGTCGCTGCCGAGGCCCAATGCGCTGATCAGGGGTGCCGCATCACACCGATCAACGTCTTGTCATTGGGGCGGCGACTACCTTTTATTGCACTTGAGCCATCACTTCAGGCGTCTTGCGGCTGCCTGCCCGCTACAAATGCCAGGCGCTCCTGCATGCCTGCACTCGCTGCCGGCCCGGCCTTGACGGTGCACTGTTCAATGGGCACCGCACGGCCTTCGACCGCGTCCATCAGCACCACCTGCAACGGATGGCGGGTCTGTTGATCAATGATCTGCACACTTTCGCCCTCGGGCGTGTAATGCCGATTGCCCCAGGCAATAAACGCCATGATCACGATTTTGAAATCTTCCCCTACCGCCGTCGGTACGTATTCATACCGGGGCGGGCGCTCGCTGTAGCGTCTGCGCTCCAGCAATCCTTCTTCGACCAGGGTGTTGAGCCTGCGCGTCAGCATGTTCGGGGCAATCCCCAGGCTTTGCGAAAATTCGTCAAAGCGCCTTAACCCTTGCAGCGCATCGCGCATGATCAAGATGCTCCACCATTCTCCTACCCGTTCCAGTCCACGGGCGACAGGGCATTCGGCGTTTGTAAGCGATGTGCGTTGCATTGCGGTTCCTGAGAGACGAGAAAAGTTTTGCTCAATGATGTTACTTTCATAATGATAGTTTCGTCACTTTACCGCTACCAAGCAAAATTTATGGAGTGAGCCATCGTGAGTAGACGCATTGTTGTGACGGGCATGGGCGCGGTGACCCCGCTGGGCTGTGGGGTCGAGCAGACCTGGAGCCGTTTGCTGGCAGGGCAGTCCGGGATCCGTCGACTGCCTGAAGCGCTGGTCGGTGATTTGGCCGTCAGCATTGGCGGCCAGGTACTGGACCGTGATCAGGACCCGCACGCCGGGTTTGACCCCGACGCGCTGATCCCCGCCAAAGAGCAGCGCAAGATGGACCGCTTCATTCTGTTTGCGCTTGCCGCCGCTAAAGAAGCGCTGGAGCAGGCGGGCTGGGCGCCTCAAACCGAACTGCAGCAAGAGCGTACGGCGACGATTATCGCGTCCGGTGTGGGCGGCTTTCCGGCCATCGCCGAGGCGGTGCGCACCGCTGACAGCAAGGGCCCGCGCCGCTTGTCACCGTTCACCATCCCGTCGTTTCTGTGCAATTTGGCGGCCGGGCATGTGTCGATTCTGCATCACCTCAAAGGCCCGCTGGGCGCCCCGGTCACGGCGTGTGCTGCCGGTGTGCAGGCGATTGGCGATGCGGCGCGGATGATTCGTGCCGGCGAAGTTGACGTGGCCGTGTGTGGCGGCGCCGAAGCCTGTATCCATCGCGTGAGCCTGGGTGGTTTTGCCGCGGCGCGGGCGTTGTCCCACGGTTTCAACGACACCCCTGAGCGTGCCTCACGCCCGTTCGATCAAGCGCGCGACGGTTTTGTGATGGGCGAGGGCGCCGGTTTGCTGGTGATCGAAGAGCTGGAGCACGCCCTGGCCCGAGGCGCCACGCCGATTGCGGAACTGGTGGGGTATGGCACCAGTGCCGATGCCTACCACATGACCGCAGGGCCCGAAGATGGCTCAGGCGCACGCCGGGCGATGGAGCAGGCGATTAAACAGGCGGGTATAACCCCGGCGCAGATCCAGCATTTGAACGCCCATGCCACGTCGACCCCGGTGGGTGACAAAGGCGAGTTGGCCGCCATCAACAGCCTGTTTGGCGACAACCCCGACGTTGCCATCAGCGCCACCAAATCAGCGACCGGGCACTTGCTGGGCGCGGCAGGTGGCATCGAGGCTATCTTCACCTTGCTGGCCTTGCGCGACCAGATCGTCCCGGCAACCCTGAACCTTGAGACGCCGGACCCTGCGGCTGCCGGGCTCAATCTGGTTCGCGGGCAGGCGAAAAAGCTGGCGATTGAATACGCGATTTCAAATGGTTTCGGCTTTGGCGGGGTCAATGCGAGCGTGCTGTTCAAGCGTTGGCAGTGAGTGTTAAAGGGTTTGGGCCTCACTCGTGATTGAGTGAGGCCCATCAACCGGTTTTTATTTATGGCCCAGTCCTTAAGGCATTTTTTGGATCTGTGGCCTGTACCGTTATGTCCTTACAGTAAGCCAACTTTTACAGAGGGCAGACGAGCATGGACTACACCTTTCAGCTTCTGGAAACCCCCACAGAGCAACGCGCCAGCTTTGATCTGATGCGCGTGTTGCGTCCGCATTTATCTGACCCGGACGCTTATGCCGCGCAATTGTCGCGGCAGGCCCGGCAGGGCTACCGTTTATTGGCGATCAGCAATGGCCAGGGCATGGTCGGTTTGGCCGGCTATCGCGAACTTGAAAACTTGATTTATGGCCGCTTTATTTACGTTGATGACTTGGTGGTCAGCCCGCAGCTGCAAGGCTCAGGCGTGGGCGCCACGTTATTGAACGCCGTACGCGAGGAAGCCTTTCGACGCGGTTGCGATCATTTTGTACTCGATACAGGGCTGCACATGGCGTTGGCCCAGCGCTTTTACTTCCGTCAGGGGCTGCTGGCCCGCGGTATGCACTTCACTGAAAAACTGAGCGAGGCCCACCCATGAAAACCGCACTGCTGATCAACGCCAGCCCTCACGGTGATTTTTCCCACGCCCGGCAACTGGCGCACGAGCAACTGCAGCGCTTGCGCCAGCGTTACCCGGACCTGGAACTGATCGAACGTAACCTGGCAGCACAGCCTTTGCCCCCGTTGGACATTGAGTACGGCGCGGCGTTGACCAAGCCCACGGCGTTCGATGCGCCAGTGTTTGATGTGTCCGAAGCATTGATCCAAGAGCTGGAGCGCAGCGATGTCGTGTTTGTTTGCACGCCCATGCACAACCTGACGGTTCCGGCGTCGCTGAAGCTGTGGATTGACTATGTGTTGCGCATCCATCGCACCTTTAGCTCGGGGCCAGACGGCAAAACCGGTTTGCTCGCCTCTCGCCCGGTTTACGTGTTGGTGGGTTCGGGTGGTTTTCATCAAGGGCCGAGGGCCAAACAGCGTGACTTCCTGACCGACTACCTGCGTGAAGTCTTTACGATGCTTGGGCTGTCTGACATCCACTTTGTGTATTTGGAAGGGCTGGTGTTTGGCGAAGAGGCGGTGGCCACGGCGCTGCAAGACGCCCGGCAACACCTTGCGAGTTTTGCGCTGTTCAATGAGTCGCTCTAAAGCTCCAGCTTGTACCCCACGCCATACAGCGACTGGATCGGATCCTCTGCGGGGCACGCCTGCGCAAGCTTGCGCCGCAGGTTGCGGATGTGGCTGTCGACCGTGCGGTCGGTGACCACCCGGTGATCGGAATACAGCTTGTCGAGCAATTGGTCGCGGGAGAACACCCGGCCCGGAGCGCGGGCAAAGGTGTTGAGCAGGCGCAATTCAACCGGCGTCAGGTCCAGCGGCACACCATCAAAAGCAGCGCTGTAGCGGGTTTCGTCGATCTCGATGCGCGCTTGCGCCACGGTCTCCAGGTGCGGGCTGCGGCGCAGTATCGCTTTGACCCTGGCCACCACCTCCCGTGGGCTGAACGGTTTGCAGATGTAGTCATCGGCGCCCAGATCCAGCCCCAGCAAGCGGTCCACTTCTTCGACCCGGGCGGTGATCATGATGATCGGCACCGCACTGAAACTGCGCAGTTCCTTGCAGATGTCCAGACCATCCCGGCCCGGCAACATCAAGTCGAGCAGGATCAAGCGTGGCGAATGTGCGCGAACCCACGGCACCACCTCAAGGCCGTTGCTCAGGCAATGGACGGGGTAGCCTTCGAGCGATAAATAATCGCGCATCAGGGCGACCAGTTTGGGTTCGTCTTCGACGATCAGAATGCTCATGAATCACCCTTTGCGGGGTAGCCGCAGGTTCAGCCAGAGGCCGCCCAGCGGGGAGTGATCGGCCGTCAGGCTGCCGCCGTGGGCGAGGGCAATGCTGTGACAGATCGCCAAACCCAGGCCGGCACCGCCGCTGGCCCGGTTGCGCGAGGCTTCTCCACGGTAGAAGCGCTCAAACAGCCGCGGCAGTTGCTGGGGGTCAACACCGGGCGCGGAATCCATGATGCTGACGCACACGGCATCGTCCTCCTGGCTGGCACGGATTTCCACCCGGCCGCCGGGGTCGGTGTAGCGCACGGCGTTTTCCAACAGGTTGCTGAACAGTTGTTGCAGGCGCTTGGCGTCCGCTTCGAGCACCAGCGGTTGTGCAGGCAGTTCCATATCAATGTGCAATTGCGCGGTGTTGCAGCGCTCCTGAAACATCGCCAGTGATTCCTCCAGCACGTCATTGAGTACGCATTCGCTCTTGCGATAGGTCAATGCGCCCACATCTGCCAACGAGAGTTCATACAGGTCATCTACCAATTTGCTGAGCATCCCGACTTCAGCTTGCAAGGACTTCATCGAGGCGTGATCAAGGCTGCGCACGCCGTCTTCGATGGCTTCCAGCTCGCCGCGCAAGATCGACAGTGGCGTGCGTAACTCGTGGGACACATCGGCCATGAATTCGCGGCGCATGGTTTCATTGCGCTCCAGGGTGAAGGCCAGTTGGTTGAAGTCCCGGGCCAATTGGCCCACTTCATCGTTGGACGACACCGCCACCCGGTTGCTGTATTCGCCCTGGGCCAGCCGATGAGTGGCGGCGGCCACACGCTTGACCGGGTCGAGCAAGGTGCGCGCGATCCACCAGGCAATCAGCATCGCCAGCAGCAACGACAGCACCCCCACGGCCAGGCTGGTGCGCAATTGATACTGCTGAAAACGCTCGCCCCCGGCCTCGGTCACGCTTTGAAAGGGCGTCACGGCCAGCCAGCCGACGGTTTTGCCGCCCACGTCGATGGGGCGCAGCAGGGCGTCGTCACCGATCGAGGGGTAACCGGTTACGCGCTTTTTGTGCTGGTCGAGCAAGGCAATACGAAACAACGCGCCGGTGAGGTCGGACGGCAGCGGGTTTTTAAGGTCGCGGGTGCGCACTTCATCTTCTGGCTCCGGACGCATCACTTCAAACCAGCGATCAGGCTTATTGCGCAGAAACTCCCAACTGCCTTCGCGTTCATACGCGCTGGCCAACCGTGGCAACACCGGGGCCATGCGTTCCAGGGCCTGTTCGTTGAGGTAGCCGAGAAAGCCGCGGCCGAAGCTCCAACTGGTGGCCAGGCCCATGCTCAGGATGACCAACAGCACACTGGCGAGAATCGCAATAAACAGTTTGGTGGAGATGCTCAGCTTCATGGGCTCGGGCTAGTCAGTGAATGGCCTGCTCATTTAGGCCCTCGCTGGCCGAAGATTCAAGGCGTGTGGGCAATCTTCAAATTTCCTGCACATTTGCCTCGCACGATGGCGCATGGCTTAAGCCACCCCACTTGCAGAGGCCGCTATGTCGACCAAACTTTTTGCTAAATCTCTGGTAACCGCCGCGGTGGTGGTTGCCGTGCTGGTTCTTTTTGCCTTGGGCGGCTGCTCGGCAGACGATGCCCCACCTGTGGCGCAAACCCCGAAAGTCCAGGTGATGACGGTGCAGCCGCAATGCCAGGCGCTGACCACCGAACTGGCCGGGCGTACCCAGGCTTTTATGCTGGCTGACATTCGCCCGCAGGTAGGCGGAATTGTTCAGCAGCGGCTGTTTGTCGAGGGCGCCGAGGTCAAGGCCGGGCAGGCCCTGTACCAAATCGACCCGGCGCCGTACAAGGCCACGCTGGCCGAGGCGCAAGCGACAGCAAGCAAGGCCCGCGCCACGCTCAAGTCGGCGCAGGCCACGGCCACGCGTAATGCGGCGTTGGTAAAAATTGACGCCATCAGCCAGCAAGACAACGAAGATGCCCAAGTCAGCTTGCTCACGGCCCAGGCCGAGTTGCAGGTGGCGCAAGCCGGGGTCGACACCGCCCGGATCAATCTGGGCTATACCCGGATCACCTCGCCGCTCAGTGGCCGTATCGAAACCTCGACCGTTACCCCCGGCGCATTGTTGGTCGCCGCGCAAACCACGGCGCTGACCACAGTGCAGCAACTGGACCCGATCTACGTCGATATCACCCAATCGACCACTGAGCTGCTGCGCCTCAAGCGCGACCTGGCCAGCGGTGCGTTGCAAGGCAATAGCGCCGAAGGCGAAGCACCGGTGTTGCTGACGCTCGATGATGGCAGCCCCTACAACCATGCCGGCACCCTCAAGTTCAGCGGTGTCGCGGTCAACCAAGGCACCGGCACCGTAACCCTGCGCGCCGTGTTCGCCAACCCTGAGCACCTGTTGTTGCCGGGCATGTATGTGCGCGCGGTGCTGGAGCTGGCCAGCGATGACAAGGCCATTTTGATACCGCAAAAAGCCGTGACCCGAAGCGCCAGTGGCGTGACCTCGGTGCTGGTGGTGGTCAACGGCAAGGTTGAGCAACGGGTACTGACGATTGACCGGGCGGTGGGTAACCAGTGGTGGGTCAGCGCCGGGTTGAATGCGGGTGACCAAGTGATTATCGAAGGCGGGCAGAAGGTTCGGGTCGGCGCCGAGGTGCTGGCGCAAAACAGTGACGCCCGGGGCGTGCCACGCGCCGTGACACCCACCGCGATTGCGCAGGGGAACTGAGCATGGCGCGCTTTTTTATCGACCGGCCGATTTTTGCCTGGGTGATCGCCATCGTCATCATGCTCGCGGGGGCGATGTCGATCAGTCAGTTGCCGCTGGAGCAATACCCGGACATCGCACCGCCCACCGTGCGCATTTCTGCAACCTACACCGGCGCCTCGGCCAAGACCGTTGAAGACTCGGTGACCCAGATCATCGAGCAGCAAATGACCGGGCTCGACAAGCTCACCTACATGTCGGCGTCCAGCAGTTCGGCAGGCAGCGCCAGTATCAGTTTGACCTTCGATGCCGGCACCGACCCTGACGTGGCGCAGATGCAGGTGCAGAACAAGCTGCAACAAGTGGAGTCGCGGCTACCCGCTTCGGTGCAGAGCGAAGGCCTGACCGTGACCAAGGGCGGCTCAGACTTCTTGATGATTGCAGCCCTCGCGTCCGACAACCCCAGCGTGACCGGCACGCAAATTGGCGATTACATCTCCAGCACCTTGCTTGACTCGATTGCCCGGATCGACGGGGTCGGCGAGGTGCAAACCCTCGGTTCGGGCTACGCCATGCGCATCTGGCTGGACCCGGCGCTGCTCGAAAAATACGCCTTGATGCCCTCGGATGTGATCACCGCGCTGGAGGCACAAAACACCGAAGTGTCGGCGGGCCAGCTCGGGGCGTTGCCAGCCGTGGCCAAGCAGCAACTGAATGCGACGATCAGTGCGCGCAGCAAATTGCAGACCGCCGAAGAGTTTCGCAATGTGTTGGTCAAGTCCGACAGCACGGGCGCGGTGGTGTTGCTCGGTGAGGTGGCGCGGGTTGAACTGGGCAGTGACAGTTACGACGTGAACTCGGCCCTCAATGGCAAGCCCGCCGCCGCAATGGGCGTACAGCTGGCCACGGGCGCCAATGCGCTTAAGGTCGGGGAGGCCGTCAAGGCCAGGCTCGCGGAGCTCCAGCCGTTTTACCCGAGCGAAATGCAGCTCAAAAATGTGATCGCCTATGACACGACCCCGTTCGTCAGCCTGTCCATCGAAGAGGTGGTCAAGTCGTTGGGCGAAGCCATCGTGCTGGTGGTGCTGATCATGTTTTTGTTCTTGCAAAATGTACGCGCCACGCTGATCCCGGCCATCACGGTGCCGGTAGTCTTGCTGGGCACGTTCGGGGTGCTGGCGCTGTTCGGCTATTCGATCAACACCTTGACCATGTTCGCCATGGTACTGGCCATCGGCCTGTTGGTGGACGACGCGATTGTGGTGGTAGAAAACGTCGAGCGGGTGATGAGCGAAGAAGGGCTTTCGCCGCTGGAAGCCACGCGCAAGTCGATGGCCGAAATCACCAGCGCGCTGGTGGGCATCGCGTTGGTGCTGAGCGCGGTGTTTATCCCCATGGCATTTTTTGGGGGTTCAACCGGGATCATTTATCGGCAGTTTTCGGTGACCATCGTTTCGGCCATGGTGCTCTCGGTGCTGGTGGCCATGACCCTGACGCCCGCGCTGTGCGCGACCTTGCTCAAGCCTTCCGATGCCAAAGGGCACGCTGCTGCTAGCGGCTTCTTCGGAGGGTTCAACCGCACCTTTGAGCGAAGCGCCGAGGCTTATCAAAAAGGCGTAGGAGGGATCGTACGTCGAGGGGGGCGCAGTCTGGTGGTGTACCTGTTGGTGATCGCCGCCATGGCGGCCGGTTACGCCAGCTTGCCAACCTCATTTTTGCCCGATGAAGACCAGGGCATCTTGATGGCCCAAGTGCAGTTGCCCGTGGGCGCAACGGATGACCGTACCCAGGCGGTGCTCAAGCAGTTCGAGGGCTATATGCTCGAGCAACCGGAAGTCGAAGCGCTGATCAGCATCTCGGGCCTGGGCATGGGCGGCAACAGCCAGAACTCGGCTCGGGCCTTTATCCGGCTCAAGGACTGGAGCGAGCGCACGGGCGCAGGTCAGGACGCCGCGTCTATCGCGCAGCGGGCGACCGAGGCGTTGTCGAGCATTGGCGATGCCAACGTGTTTGTCATGCAACCGCCTGCCGTGCGCGGGTTGGGGCAAAGCTCCGGGTTCGATCTGCAGCTCAAGGACCTCGCGGGGCTGGGGCATGACGCGTTGGTGGCGGCGCGCGAGCAATTTATCGAACTGGCGCAAAAAGACCCGCGTCTGCAAGGCGTGCGCAGCAACGGCCTGGACGACACGCCGCAGCTCAAGGTCAACATTGATGATCGCAAGGCGGGCGCCTTGAGCCTGAGCACCAGCGACATCAACGCCACCTTGTCCACCGCGCTGGGCGGCACTTACGTTAACGATTTTCTTAACCAGGGCCGGGTGAAAAAGGTCTACGTGCAGGGCGAGGCGACCGCGCGCATGCAGGCCGCCGACCTGGACCACTGGTTTGTGCGTAACAGCAACGATGAAATGGTCCCGTTCTCTTCGTTCGCCAGCACCTCGTGGAGTTACGGCTCGCCATTGCTTGAGCGCTATAACGGCAGTTCGTCGCTGGAGGTGGTGGGCGATCCCGCGCCGGGCGTGAGCTCCGGGGTGGCCATGGACGCCGTGGAAAGCATCATCCAGCAGTTACCCGAAGGCATCGGCTACGAGTGGACCGGGCAGTCTTATCAACTGCGTTTGTCGGGGTCGCAGGCACCGTTGCTGTACGGGATATCGGTGCTGTTTGTGTTCCTGTGCCTGGCGGCACTCTACGAGAGCTGGTCAGTGCCTTTCTCGGTGATGCTGGTGGTGCCGCTAGGTGTCGTGGGCGCCGTGCTGGCCACGCGTTTCAGCGGGTTGAGCAATGACGTGTACTTTCAAGTGGGGTTGCTGACCACCGTGGGCCTGGCGGCGAAGAACGCGATTTTGATTGTGGAATTCGCCAAGCACCTGCATGAGCAAGGCAATAGCTTGATCGAGGCCACCCTGATCGCGGTGCGCCAGCGCCTGCGACCGATTCTGATGACCTCACTGGCCTTTATGTTTGGTGTCTTGCCCCTGGCGCTGAGTACGGGCGCAGGTTCTGCCGGGCGCCGTGCCATCGGCACCGGGGTATTGGGCGGCATGTTCAGCGCCACGCTGTTGGGCATCTTCTTTGTACCGCTGTTTTTCGTGCTGATTCGCCGCCGCTTCAGTCGCGTTCGCACCCCTGACCCAAAAGGTGACGCATGAGTCGTTTTTGTTGGCCCTTGCTGGCAGCCTTGGCGCTGCTCAGCGGTTGCATCAATCTGGCGCCCACGTATGAGCGCCCTCAGGCTGCGGTCGATGAGCAATGGCTGCCGGGCACCGCGGTGCCCAACGGCCAAGCCGCGGCGGACATCCGTTGGCAGCAGTTTTTTACCGACCCGCGCCTGGCGCACCTCCAGGCGCTGGCGTTGACCAACAACCGCGACGTGCGGGTGGCGACCCTGAACATTGAAAAGGCCCAGGCTCAGTACCGCATCCAGCGCGCGGCAGGTTTACCGGCGATCGACGCAAGCGTAAGTGGCAGCCATAGTCGAACGTCCGGCACCACCAGCCACGATTACAGCGCCCAATTGGGGCTGAGCAGTTACGAGCTGGATCTGTTTGGCCGCGTGCAGAACCTCGAGGACGAGGCGCTGGAAGCGTATCTGTCGCTGGCCGAAACCCGGCGCAGCACACAGATCAGCCTGGTGGCCGAAGTCGGCATCGCTTGGTTGACCCTGGCGGCCGACAACGAACGCTTTGCGTTGGCCCGGCAAACCCTGGTCAGCCAGCAGGCTACTTACGATCTGACTCAACGCAGCCATGCACTGGGCGGGGCCGCCGGTTTGGCGGTGTCTGAAGCGCAAACCACCGTGGAGGCGGCCAAGGTCGACGTCGGTGTGTATGCCAGCCAGGTCCTGCAAGACCAGAATGCCTTGCGTCTGTTGGTCGGCAGTGCCATCCCGGCGCAATACTTGCCCGGCGACAGCTTGCAGTCGGTCGCGATGCTGGTGCAGGTGCCGGGGGAATTGCCCTCCACCCTGTTGCAGCGTCGCCCCGACGTGCTGGCGGCCGAGCACACGCTCAAGTCGGCCAACATCGATATCGGTGCGGCCCGCGCCGCGTTCTTCCCCAGCATTACCCTGACGGCGGGGGCGGGGTCGGCCAGCTCCAGCCTGTCGAGCCTGTTCAGCGGCGGTAGCGGCGCATGGAACTTTGCGCCGAGTATCAGCCTGCCGATTTTCGACGCCGGCAGCCATCGGGCTGCGCTGGACTCCGCCAAAGTCGCCCGCGACATTGAGGTGCAGACCTACCAGAAAACCCTGGAGACCGCCTTCAGCGAAGTGGCCGATGCTCTGGCTGTGCGCAGCACTCTGGATCAGCGTCTGGCTGCCCAATTGGCGCTGACCAAGGCCAGCCGCACCAGCTATGAGCTGTCGCAGGCCCTGTATCAGGGTGGCTCGCAAAGCTACCTCGAAGCCCTGGTGACCCAGCGCTCGCTGTACAGCGCCGAACAAGACCTGATCACCCTGCGGCTGGCCGAGCAGAGCAACCGGGTGACGTTGTACAAAGTGCTGGGGGGCGGCTGGAATGCCAACTGATGAATGGACAGGTGCTTTGGATGCACGGCACTAATGCCCGCAAGCGCTTGTCTATGCTCCTGACTCTGTACGTAAACATGTCGTACAGCTCTAGGGCCGCATGGCCCGTCGTTCTGACAGGAGGCAGCGATGAGCAAAAAAATACTAGTGGTACTGACCAGCGTCGAGAAGTACCCCAATCTGGATCGCGCGACGGGTTTATGGCTGGGTGAGGCCGTGCATTTTGTGCACAAGGTCGAGGCCGCCGGGTATGCCGTGGATTACGTCAGCCCGCAAGGCGGTTACACCCCGATTGACCCGCACAGCCTGGCCAAGGACATGGCCTCGGAGATTGACTGGAAGTGGTATCACGACAAGGCGTTCATGAACCGCCTGGGCGCGACGCTAAAACCTGACGAGATCAATCCTGACGATTATGCGGCGATTTATTACGCCGGTGGGCATGGGGTGATTTGGGACTTCCCGGACAACGAGCAATTGCAGGCGATCAGCCGCCACATCTATGAGCATGGCGGGGTGGTGTCGTCGGTGTGCCATGGTGCGGTGGGCTTGCTCAATATCAAGCTGTCCAATGGCGAGTTACTGATCAAGGGCAAGCGGGTTACCGGCTTTTCCAATGAAGAAGAGACCCTGGCGGGGCTGGCTGATGTGGTGCCGTATCTCACCGAGACCGAATTGGTGAAGCGCGGCGCTCACTATGAAAAGGCTGACGCTCCGTGGGCGCCGTTCGCTATCGCCGATGGACGTTTGATCACCGGGCAGAACCCGGCCTCGGGTGGCCCGGTGGCAGAGCACGTGCTGGCAGCGCTCAAATAAACTGACCCGCCCCCTCCGATGCGGGTTTGCCAGCCCGCATCGGCGCCTTGCCTGCATGGGCAAAACCAACATTAAACTTTTGAATCGCAAGCTTATTCTGTAGCCTTAGCGCGCTTGATAGCTGGTCCGTGCCTGATAACACACATTCTCCCGGCGGGACTCGACAGTCCGGAGCCGGTGGTACACTCGACTTTCGCGCCTTAGCGCTTGCAGGTCTTGCGAACATGACGCAAATTTCTGAACGACTTCTGGTCCAAGCCCACCTCGATGCCAAGCAGCCAGCGCCTTTGACTGCCGAGCAAGAGGCGACGCTGCGTGCAGCCATTGCTGCCGAACTCAAAGCGCGTGATGCGGTACTGGTCGCGCACTTCTACTGTGACCCGGTGATCCAGGCCTTGGCCGAAGAAACCGGTGGTTGCGTATCTGACTCCCTTGAAATGGCGCGTTTTGGCGCTGCCCACCCGGCCAAGACCATTTTGGTGGCAGGCGTGCGGTTCATGGGGGAGACGGCAAAAATCCTGACCCCTGAAAAACGCGTGCTGATGCCGACCCTGGAGGCCACGTGTTCGTTGGACCTAGGCTGCCCGGTTGAAGAGTTCTCGGCGTTTTGCGATCAACACCCCGAGCGCACCGTGGTGGTGTACGCCAACACCTCGGCGGCTGTTAAAGCGCGGGCCGACTGGGTGGTGACTTCCAGTTGTGCACTGGAAATCGTCGAAACCCTGATGGACAACGGCGAGAAAATCATCTGGGGCCCGGACAAGCACCTGGGGCGTTACATCCAGCGTCAGACCGGGGCAGACATGCTGCTGTGGGACGGTGCTTGCATCGTTCACGAAGAGTTCAAGTCCAAGCAACTGGAAGACATGAAGGCTTTGTACCCGGACGCCGCGATTTTGGTGCACCCGGAGTCGCCGGAGTCGGTGATTGAACTGGCAGACGCGGTGGGTTCCACCAGCCAGCTGATTGCCGCTGCGCAAAAGCTGCCGAACAAAACCTTTATCGTCGCCACCGACCGCGGCATTTTTTACAAAATGCAGCAGTTGTGCCCGGACAAAGTCTTTATCGAAGCCCCGACCGCCGGTAACGGTGCGGCATGCCGCAGTTGCGCGCATTGCCCGTGGATGGCCATGAACACCCTGGAGCGCACCCTCGAGTGCCTGCAAAAGGGTACGAACGAGATCTTTGTCGACCCGGCTCTGGTGCCCCACGCCGTTCGCCCGCTCAAACGCATGCTGGATTTCACCCAGGCCGCGCGCTTGAAGCTGGCGGGTAACGCTTAAAGGTTTCACCAACCTGAACTGCCCCCCAAAAGTTGGACAGATTAACTAGCGCCCAGCGCAGCCTGAGTCCTGTATCCCACAGGGCTTAGG
>NZ_WIVZ01000052.1:0-29029 GCF_009600325.1 Pseudomonas sp. FSL R10-2189 | reverse complement strand
TTGGTGGAGCTAAACGGGATCGAACCGTTGACCTCTTGCATGCCATGCAAGCGCTCTCCCAGCTGAGCTATAGCCCCAAACAGTCAGTGTTGCGTGTTGCTGTGTGGACGGGGCGCATATTAAGACTGGATCGGTAGGCTGTCAAACTTATTTTTAAAAATTTCTAAAAAAATTTGCCGTGAGAACAACCACTTACCCTTAAAACCCCGAAAACACGGGGGCGCGCTGATTAAATTTGTAGTCGCTGCCGCAGGCTGCGATGGGCTGCATAGCAGCCCTGCTGTTCCAAAACACCTTAGGCCCCTCTCGCAGCCTTCGGCAGCGACTACAAATAAACACGTATCAGCCGATTGCGCTGAACAGCTTTTCCCACTCTTTGTTTTCTTTCTTCGACACGCCGCCCAGCAGGTCCAGCGCCTGACGCAGACGGAAACGCGTCAGGTCCGGGCCCAGAATCTCCATGGCATCCAGTACCGACACCGAGCTGGCCTGGCCTGTGATGGAAGCGAACATCAGCGGCATGGCATCACGCAGCTTCAGCTCAAGGGCTTCCACCACGGTCTGAATGCACGCCGTGATTGAGTCTTTCTCCCACTGACGCAGGCTTTCGAGCTTCCACAGAATCAACTGCATCAACTGGCGCACTTGATCGCCGGAGAGCTTTTTATGCTCAAACAGCTTGGCATCCGGCTGTACACCGCCCGCGAAGAAGAACCCGGCCAACGGCGCGATCTGGCTGAAGGTTTCAACCCGGCCCTGCACCAGCGGCGCGATCTTCATCATGTAGTCGGGGTTCAACGCCCAGTGCTGCACGCGGCTGGCGAACTCTTCCAGCGGCAGGTCACGCAGCCATTGGCCATTGAGCCAGGAGAGCTTCTCGATATCGAAAATCGGCCCGCCCAGAGAGACACGGGACAGATCAAAGTTATCGACCATTTCTTGCAGCGAGAACTTCTCGCGCTCGTCCGGCATCGACCAGCCCATGCGGCCCAGGTAGTTGAGCATGGCCTCAGGCATAAAGCCCATGCGCTCGTAGAACGTCACCGACGTCGGGTTCTTGCGCTTGGACAGCTTGCTCTTGTCCGGGTTTCGCAGCAGCGGCATGTAGCACAACTGCGGTTGTTCCCAGCCAAAGTATTCGTACAGCAGGATCAGTTTTGGCGCCGATGGCAGCCATTCTTCGCCACGCAGTACGTGGGTGATGCCCATCAGGTGGTCATCGACCACGTTGGCCAAAAAGTACGTTGGCAGGCCGTCGGCCTTCATCAGTACTTGCATGTCCATGCGGTCCCACGGGATCTCGACGTCGCCACGCAGCATGTCCGGCACCACGCACACGCCTTCGGTCGGCACTTTCATGCGGATAACGTGTGGCTCGCCTGCGGCCAGGCGGCGGTCGATTTCTTCTTGCGAGAGCAGCAATGCACGGCCGTCGTAACGCGGGGTTTCACCCTTGGCCATTTGCTCGGCGCGCATCTGGTCCAGCTCTTCTGCGGTGCAGAAGCACGGGAACGCATAGCCCTTGTCGACCAGCTCCTGGGTGTATTGCTTGTAGATGTCACTGCGCTCGCTTTGACGGTACGGACCGTGCGGGCCGCCAACGTCCGGGCCTTCGCTCCAGGTGATACCCAACCAGCGCAGGGCGTCGAAGATCTGCTGTTCCGACTCGCGGGTCGAACGCAATTGGTCAGTGTCTTCGATGCGCAGGATGAACTCGCCGCCATGCTGCTTGGCAAAGCAGTAGTTGAACAAAGCGATGTAAGCGGTACCTACGTGGGGGTCGCCAGTCGGTGATGGCGCGATGCGCGTGCGAACGGTGGTCATGAGCGATCTCGAAGTGAAGATAAAACAAAGGGCGAATCTTAACAGGCCGACCCGGCTCGGCTCCAGCGCAGCACGCAGGCAAAGGCCGAACATCCGACGCGCAGATGAAAAAACCTCCAAATAGAGCGTTTGTATCAAGTTGATACAGGGAAAACCCCGGGACAGAGGTGCTAATCTCGCCTCATTCTCTGTCATCCCTGTCTGGAGTCACGCCATGGGCCACGTAGTGCTGGTGCTGGTTGAAACGGTTAACGACTGTCTGTATCTGCTGGAAGACCAGTGCTATGAACTGATTCTTGCGCCCAGCGCCGCCAGCCGCGCCGAGGCCATCGCCACTCACGGCGCACGTATCGACGTCGTGCTGACCCGCGGCCCGCTGGGTTTGCGCGACGATGAAATGGCCGCCCTGCCCTTGCTCAGCATCATCTGTGTGATTGGCGCCGGCTATGAAGAAGTCGATTTGCAGGCCGCCAGCAATCGCGGGATAAAGGTGACCAATGGCGCCGGGGCCAACGCCTCGTGCGTGGCTGACCATACCCTGGCGCTGCTGTTGGCCACGGTGCGCGGCATACCCCAGGCAGACGCCAGCGTGCGCCGCAACGAGTGGATCAAAGTACGCCAGCCCAGCCTGTCCGGAAAACGCCTGGGCATTGTCGGCCTTGGCGCAGTGGGTCAAGCCATCGCCAAACGGGCCGCGCTGGGTTTTGACATGAGCGTCAGCTACCACACCCGCCAACCCCGCCCGGACAGCCCGTACACCTACCGCGCCAACGTACACGACCTGGCCAGCGCGGTGGACTTTCTGGTGTTGGCAACCCCCGGCGGTGCTGGCACACGGCACTTGGTCGACGCCAGCGTACTCCAAGCGCTGGGCCCCGACGGCTACCTGATCAACATTGGCCGGGGCAGCGTGGTCGACACTCAAGCCCTGATCACCGCCCTGGCCGCAGGCACCATCGCCGGTGCCGGGCTGGATGTGTTTGACGGCGAACCCTTGGTCCCCGACGGCCTTAAAACCCTCACTAACGTGGTCATGACCCCGCACGTGGCCGGCCAATCGCCCGAAGCCGCTAAAGACACCGTGCAATTGGTGGTCGACAACCTGCAGGCGTTTTTTAGTGGCCAGCCGTTACTGACGCCGCTGCAACTGCCTGCACCTCGCTAACACTGATTTATAAAAGTCCCGGAGCCCGCGTTTGAAATTCAGCCTGCCAAAAATTGCCACCGCGCCCTTCTGCCCGCCTGAAGTCAGCGGCAGCGTCCCCGTCGACGCCAGGGCGCCGTTCTGGAAGCGCGCGCTGCGCTTCGCCGGGCCCGGCTTGTTGATCAGCATCGGCTACATGGACCCCGGCAACTGGGCCACCGCCATCGAAGCCGGCTCGCGCTACGGCTACAGCTTGCTGTTTGTGGTATTGCTCGCCAGCCTCGCCGGCATGGCCGTGCAGTGTTTGTGCTCACGCCTGGGCATCGCCACCGGGCGTGACCTGGCGCAACTTTGCCGCGAGCGCTACAGCCAGCGCTCGGCACGGTTTCAATGGGTGTTGGCAGAAATCTCGATCATCGCCACCGACCTCGCCGAAGTGCTCGGCTGCGCGCTGGCCTTCCACTTGTTGCTGGGCTGCTCGCTGACCTTCGGCATCGCCCTGACTGCTTTCGACACCCTGTTGATTCTGGCCCTGCAAGGCAAAGGCTTCCGCCGCCTCGAAGCCATCATGCTGGCCTTGGTGATGACCATCGCCGCGTGTTTTTTCGTTGAACTGGTGCTGATCAAACCCTACTGGCCGGATGTTTTCGAAGGCTTCAAACCATCCCTTTCAGCCATCAGCGACGCCGCGCCGCTGTACATCGCCATCGGCATCATTGGCGCCACGGTCATGCCGCACAACCTCTACCTGCACACCTCCATCGTGCAAACCCGCCTGACCGGCCGCGACTACGCCAGCAAACTCGACGCCGTACGCCTGTCGCGCATCGACACCATCGGTTCGCTGACCCTGGCCCTGCTAGTCAACGCCGCTATCCTGATCCTCGCCGCAGCCGCCTTCCACCAGACCGGCCATTCGGACATCGTCGAAATCCAGGACGCCTACCGCATGCTCGACCCGCTGGTCGGCGGCGCCATGGCCAGCGTCTTGTTTGGCGTGGCATTACTGGCCTCGGGGCAAAGCTCGACCTTTACTGGGACCATCGCCGGGCAAGTGATCATGGAAGGCTATTTAAACCTGCGCATCCCCTGCTGGCAGCGCCGCCTGATCACCCGTGGCCTGGCATTGATCCCGGCGTTCCTCGGGGTATGGCTGATGGGCGATGACGCTGTGGGCAAACTGCTGATCCTTAGCCAGGTCGTACTGAGCCTGCAACTGCCCTTTGCGCTCTACCCGCTGATCCGCATGACCAGCGACCCGACGCTCATGGGGCCTTTCGCGAATCGGCTGCCGACAAAGCTGCTGGCGTGGTTCCTGTTTACCGTGATCAGCGGGGCGAATGTGTGGTTGATTGCGCAGATCGGGTTTGGGGATTGAAAACGATTTATGTAGCCGCTGCCCAGGTACGACGGCTGCGATGCGGCCCGCAGGACCGCCGCCCGGGGTCGCTTCGCAACCCATCGCAGCCTCATGCTTCGGCAGCGGCTACAGGTGATTCGCAAGGTTCAGGATTGTGTAAGGCGTTTATCCAGCCAACCCGCCACCCGCCCATGGATCTCCGGTACTTGTTCCAGCAACCCGCTCATGCGCATAAAGTCGTGGGTCATGCCGGGCTCTTCCAGCAACAGCACTTCGTTACCCGCTTGTTCAAGCTTGCGGGCATACGCCAGGCCTTCGTCATACAACGGGTCGTAGCCGGCCAAGTACACCAGTGCCGGGGCCAGGCCGCTGACATCTGTTGCGAGTAACGGCGAAATCCGCCAGTCCTGCAGCGCCTGTTCACCCTTGGCGTAATGCCCGTAAAACCAGTCCATGGTCGCGGTTTCGAGCAGGTAGCCTTCGGCGTAACGCTGATGGGAGTCACGCTTGCAACTGCCATCGGTCACCGGATAAAGCAGCACTTGAGCGCGGGGCACGATGGCGACTTCTTGCGGTTCCTGCACCGCGAGAATCGATAACACCGTGCTCAAGGTTCCGCCCGCACTGTCTCCGGCAAAGGCCACCCGCGAGGCGTCCAGCCCATGTTGACGGCCCTCACGCAGCAGCCAGTTCACTGCATCGCAGGCGTCATGCACGGCCGTGGGAAACACCCACTCCGGGGCCAGCCGGTAATTGACCGCCAGCAAGGCAAAATCCCCGGCCGCCGCCAACCGGCGGCACAGCGAATCATGGCTGTCGAGGCTACCAATGACATAGCCACCGCCGTGAAAATAAACCACCACCGGCAACGGCCCGACCTCAAGGCCAGGCCGACGATAAATCCGCGCCGACACGCTGAAGCCATCACGCGCCGGAATCCGCACGTCGTAGCTGTCCACTGCCGTCACCGGCACATCAAACACGCTGGCGCTTTGCTCGAACTCGCTGCGGGCCTGGGCCGGGGTCAGCGCATGCATGGGCTGGCTCTTGCCGGTCATGCGGCTCAATTCAGCCAATTCTAAAAATGCTTCCAGTTCGGGCAACACCGACATTTCTACTTTCCTCAATAACACACTGTTAGTGGGGCCGCCCGTCGTCGGCGCCGCGCTGTCGCGCAGCAAACAGGCCGCCGATTTTCTTCAGCATCCCCCAATCGATTCCCTCTCCTTCGGGAGAGGGCTAGGGTGAGGGGCTTTTGGCTTGAGTACATATCCGTTGCTGCGGCAACGGCCACTTAGGGTTCCGGCCTTACGCCGCGTTACTTTGAAAAGCGCAAAGTAACCAAACGCTTTTTGCCCCAACCCCTCGGTGCCTCGCTGAGGCTCGGCATGCCCTCACCACAGGCCTTACTCCGTGGGCCCGCCGCGATCGGCCATCCTTGGCCGTGTCGCGGCTAACCCGGCGTCCTGCCGGGTTACCCACTGCGCAAAACCTGCGTTCGGCCAGCGTGGTTTAACGGGGCCTCTCAGATCAAAAGCCAGATCAAGATCAACAGCTCGCGAGCAGGCTCGCTCCTACAGGGACTTTAAAATCAATCACTTAGTTAATATTTGATAACGATTTTTTGCTCCGCACCCGTTCAAGCCAGATCAAGCTGCACAGCCAACAGGTCATCCAGTTGCGCCAGCAATCGCGCATGGCGCAACACGTCGTAATGCCCGCCACTCAGCACCTCATGGCTGGCGCCCGCGCCGATGTGTGCCGCGTGCACCCGGCGTTCGTCTTCACGGCCTTCGACCCACCAGTGGTGAGCCTGCACCCGGGTGCGCGGCAAGCTACGCTGGGCCAACGCCAAGTGCTTGAGCCGTGCACCCACGGCGAAGATCTGGCTCAGTTCTGCCGCCCCCAACACACCATGCTCATGGGTGGCCAGCGCTGCTTCAATCACCTGCTCGGCGCTGTGCTGTTCATCCGCCATCAGCATCTGCGCCTCGGCCTGCGTCACGCCCAACACGAAGCGCAAAAAGTCTTGTAGATCTTCACGCCCGTCACTGGCTTGCGCCGTACCCGCCACGTAGCTGTCGACCAACCCGGCAAACGCCACTTCCTGGCCCTGGGCTTCCAGCTCTTGCGCCACCAGCAAGGTCAACGCACCGCCCAACGACCAGCCCAGCAGGTGATACGGGCCGTGGGCCTGCTGCTGGCGGATATGCCCGGCGTAGGCCTGAGCCATGGCCTGTAAGGAGTCGTCCTGCCATGCCGGGTCCAGCAACATTCGACACTGCACTCCATAGACGCTGCGGCGCCCGTCCAATTTACGGGCCAGCGGTTCATAGTCGAACACCGTGCCGAACCCCGCGTGCAGGCAAAACAACGGCGGTACGTCACTGACCCGGCTGTTGAGCGCCAACAAGGGGTCAGGCGCAAAAGCCGCAATGTGCGGTTCATAACCGCTCAGTTGCGCAATGCAGGGCTTTTGCATCAGGTCGCGCAGTTTCAGGCTGAAGCCCAAATGCGCCTGATGACGGACCTGCGAGATGACTTTCAACACCTGCAACGAGTCGCCGCCCAGCTCAAAGAAGTTATCGTCGATACCGACTTGCTCCAGGCCCAGCACGTCTTGCCAGATCTGCACCAAGGCTTGTTCCAGCGCATTGCGCGGCGCGCGGTAATGGTCTTGGGCACGCTGGGGCTGAGGCAAGGCGCGGCGATCCAGTTTGCCGTTGGCCGACAGCGGCAACCGTGCCAGTTGCACAATCTGCGACGGCACCATGTAGTCCGGCAGTTGCGCCTGGAGCTGTTCTTTCACCTCGCGCTCAAGGCCCTGGCCGGGCGCGGCAACCACATAGCCCACCAACTGCTTACCGGTCACACCCTCGAACACGTTGACTGCGGCGTCCTGCACGCCCTCGCATTGACGCAGGCGCGCTTCGATTTCGCCCAGCTCGATGCGGAAACCGCGGATCTTCACTTGTTGGTCCAGACGACCCAGGTAGTCGACTATGCCGTCTTCGCGCTGGCGCACCAGATCTCCGGTGCGGTACATGCGCCCGCCCTTGGCATCGAACGGGTCCGGCACAAAGCGCTCGGAACTCAAACCGGGCTGGTGATGGTAGCCACGCGCCAGGCACTCACCGCCCAAGTACAACTCGCCGCTGACACCTACCGGCAACGGGTTCATGTCCGCATCCAGCACGTACACACCTCGCCCGGCCACGCTGCGGCCAATCGGCGCGTAGGCGGCGTCACACTGCTGCGTCACCTCGGCGCGCCACAGCAGCGGCGTGACCACTGTTTCTGTCGGGCCGTAGCCATTGACCAGACGCTGCGGTTGCAAGGCGCGTTTAACCAGTTCAAAGCTGGCATCCGGCACCGCATCGCCGCCAAAGCAGTAAGTGTGCACCGCTGGCGGCGGCCCTTGGGTCAGCGCCACTTCGGCCAGTTGTTGCAGATAAGCCGGCGGGAAGCACGCCACATTGACCTGCTGCTCATGCAACACCTGCAAGGTCTGCTCGGGCGTCCACAGGTGGTCGCCGCGAATCACCAGGCTGCCACCGGCCAACAACACACTGAGCCAACGCTCTTGCGCACCGTCGAACGCGAACGACATAAAGTGCAATTCACGGCTTGCCGGGCTCAGCTCATACAGCTCGATAATTCCCTGGCAATGCCGGGCAATCGGCTCGCGGGCCACCGCCACGCCTTTGGGCTGGCCGGTGGAGCCCGAGGTGTAGATCAAATACGCCAGGTGCCCGGCCAATGGCTGCACGGGGTGCGGCGTACCTTGAACGTCCGCCAGTGTGTCCAGCTCCAGCCGCGCCAGGGCCGGATCAAACGCCACCCGCTGATCGACGTCGCTGCGGCACAGCAACAGGCTCGCGCCTGAGTCCGCCAACATAAAGGCCAGACGCTCAGCCGGGTAATCCAGGTCCAGCGGCAGGTAGGCCGCGCCCGCCTTGAGCACCGCCAAAAACGCTACGACAGTGTGCTCCGAGCGCGGCAGCGCCACGGCCACCACCTGCTCCGGACCGATGCCTCGGGCCTGCAACTCACACGCCAGCCCATTGGCTTGGCGCTCAAGCTCGGCATAGCTCAGTTCGCGACCATCACAGCTCAGCGCCCTGGCCTGCGGTTGGCGCAACACCTGCTGGCTAAAGCTCTGCACCAGATCAATCACCGGCAAAGCGGGCTGCGCCGGTTCGATACGGGCATCGGGCAAGCCGATGTCACCAATCAAACGCTCGGCGTCTTGCGGCAACTGTGCCAGCAACCCTTCCAGTTGCGCACGAATGCGCTCGACCTCAGGTGCACTGAAGCGCTCGCGCAGGTACAGGTATTCAACCTCCAGGCCTTGCTCGCTGGCGCTGACCATCAAGTCCATCGGGAAGTTGGTCACCCCGCCGCTGCCGACCTCGGCAAAGCGCAGCTCGCCGTCCTGCTCGCTGCGCAAGGCGCGGTCTACCGGGTGGTTCTCAAACACGATGATGCTGTCGAACAACCCCTGCCCGCCCTGCCCGGCCCAGCGCTGAATATCTGCCAGCGGCGTGTGTTCAAAGTCGCGAATCGCCAGGTTGTAGTCCTGCACCTGACGCAACCAATCGCCCAGCGCCTGCTGCGGGTCGAGGGTCTGGATCACCGGCAAGGTGTTGATAAACAGCCCGAGCATGTCCTGCGCCCCGGCCAATTGCGTCGGTCTCCCGGCCACGGTGGCGCCAAAAGCCACGCTGCGCTGCCCGGTATGACGCTGCAAGAGCAACAGCCAGGCCCCCTGAATCAATGTGTTAAGGGTGACGCGCTGGGCATTGGCAAAGCGATGCAGACGCTGGGTCGCCGCGCTGTCCAGATAGCTGTACAACACACCGTGCCCGCTGCCTTGAGTATTCGCGGCCTTGGCCAAAATGCTCGGCGCGTCCAGCGCTTGCAGGCGCTCGCGCCAGAAGTGTTCGGCCTGCGAGGCGTCCTGGCGCTGCAACCAGTTGATGTAGTCGGCATAACGCCCGGTCAGCGCAGGCAACGTTTGCCCGGCGTACACGCGGAGCATTTCACCGAGCAGGCGCGAGGCGCTCCAGCCGTCGAGCAGCAAGTGATGGTAAGTCCAGATCATTTGCACCCGGGACTCGCCCACATGCACCAGGGTGAAGCGCATCAACGGTGGGCAGTTGAGGTCAAACCCACGGGCCTGTTCATCCGCGGCCAGCGCCTGCAAAGCAGCTTCGGGCGCGGCATGATCGCGCCAGTCCAGCTCGACAATCGGCAGTTCGGCATGCCGATACACCGCTTGCATCGGCTCGGCCACGCCGTCGCGCCAGAGGAACGCAGCGCGCAGCACCTCATGGCGTTCGAGCAAGGTTTGCCAGGCGGCGCGAAAACGCTCCACCTGCAAGCCTTCAACCGCCACGCTCAACTGGTTGACGTACAGATTAAGCTCGGGCGATTCGATGCAATGGAACAACATGCCCTGCTGCATCGGTGACAGCGGATAAACATCGTCCAGCTCATTGCGATCAATCGCCAGCGTGCCGGGTGCAAGGGCAAACGCCTGAGTATCGAGGGTTTCAAGCCGTTGCGGCTCGGCAGTCTGCGCCAGTGCCGCCAGCGCACGGATGGTTTGTGCGGTAAACAGCTGTTTGGGAGTGAAGGCCAGCCCGCGGGCCCCGGCACGGCTCACCGCTTGCAACGAGATAATCGAATCACCGCCCAGCTCGAAGAAGTTCTCGGTGACGCCAATCGCCTCCAGCCCCAGCAGTTCCTGCCAGATCTCAACCAGCAAGACCTCGGCCGGAGTGCCTGGCGCGACACGCTCAGCCACCTCCCGACAGGCCTGCGGTGACGGCAGCGCCTGCCGGTCCAGCTTGCCGTTGGGGGTCAGTGGCAATGCCGCCAGGCACAGCACGTGGGCGGGCAGCATATGCGCGGGTAAACAGCTGCGCAGATGATCGACCAGCGCTTGGCGTAACGCCGCCTCGTCGCCCAACGGGTCACGGGCCACCACATAGCCCACCAATTGGCGACTGACCGGGCCTTCGCGGTCCACCACCCAAGCTTCGCGCACGCCGTCGTGCTCCAGCAAGCAGGCTTCAATTTCGCCCAACTCGATGCGGAACCCGCGAATCTTCACTTGCTGGTCAATCCGCCCCAGGTACTCAACCACGCCGTCTTCGCGCAGCCGTGCCAGGTCGCCACTGCGATACAGCCGCGCGCCCGGCACAAACGGGTCGGGCACAAAGCGTTCGGCGGTCAGGTCCGGGCGCTGGTGATAACCGCGGGCAATGCCTTCGCCGCCCAAATACAGCTCACCCGCCACACCCACTGGCAGCGGCTGCATGCTGGCATCCAGCACATAGGCGCTGCGTTCACCCACCGGGCGCCCGATCGGCAAGAACGCCGAGTCAAATTGGGTGTCCGGGTAAGCGCACCAGATCAACGGCGTGATCACCGTTTCGGTCGGGCCGTAGCCGTTAATGATGCGCGGCGGTTGCAACACCCGCTGCACTTCATCAAAGGCGTGCTTGGGCATGCCCTCACCGCCCACGGTATAGGAACGTATTGGCAGCGTGCGCCCGGCTTCACCAATGTAATCGGCCATTTGCAGCAAATAACTCGGGGTAAAACAGGCGATGGTGATGCCGTGGCGCTCGATTTCTTCGCAGGTACGCTGCGCGCTCCAGACCTCATCGTCACGGGGCATCAACGCCGCGCCGAACACCAGCGGGGTCAGCCAGCGCTCGTGGGCACCGTCAAAACTGATCGAGGCAAATTGCAGCTCGCGGTCGTCCGGGGTCATGCCGTACAGCGCGCCAATGGCCAGGCAATGCATGGCCAACGGGCCGTGGGCCACGCTCACGCCTTTGGGCCGCCCGGTCGAACCCGAGGTGTAAATCAGGTAGGCGAGGTTCTGCGCAGTGATCAGGTTGACCGGGTTGCTGGCCGGCAAGTAGCTGACGTCTTCACGGTCGAGTTCCAGCACCGGCAGGCCGTCGATTTGCGGCAACTGCCTGCGCAACCACGACTGGCTCAGCAGCAAGGCAATGCCGCTGTCCTGCATCAAGTAACCCAAGCGCTCTGGAGGGTACGCCGGGTCCAGCGGTACGTACGCGCCCCCTGCCTTGAGAATGGCCAGCAAGCCGATGATCATCTGCGGCGAACGTTCTACCGCCAGCCCCACCCGTACTTCGGGGCCGATCCCCAGTTCACGCAGGCGATGGGCCAAACGGTTGGCGCGCTGGTTGAGTTCGGCGTAGGTGAAGGTGCTGCTGTCAAAAATCAGCGCCGTGGCGTCAGGGCGTAGCGCCGCCTGCGCGGCGATTAACTGATGCACGCTTTGCTCGGTCGCCGCTTTGGGTGGCGGGTTCCACTCGCGCAATTGCCGGGTGTGCTCGGCAGCACTTAGCAACGGCAATTCACCCATCGCACACAACGGCGCCGCCACCATGGCGTGCAGCAGGCACGCCAAGTGCTCGCTCATGCGGGCAATGGCCGCCGGCTCAAAATGGCTGCACAAGAAGCTCCAGGTCAGGCTCAACTGGCCCTCACTGACCGCCGCCAGCGTCAGCGGGTAGTTGGTGCGCTCATGGTTGACCGGCACGGCAAAGCTCAAGCCGTCCGGCGCGCCCTGCTGCAAGGCCGCGCCGATGGGGAAGTTTTCAAACACCAGCAAACTGTCGAACAGCGGTTCACCGGCACGCCCGGCCCAGCGCTGCACATCGCTCAGCGCGGTAAATTCATGCTCGCGCAGTTCAAGGTTGTGTGCCTGCAAGCGGCTCAGCCACTGCGCCACACTTTCAGCCGCCTGGGGTTGAGTGATCACCGCCAAGGTGTTGATAAACAGCCCGAGCTGGTTTTCTGCACCCGGCAGATCCACTGGGCGCCCGGACACGGTTGCGCCAAACGCTACGGTCTGCTGACCGCTGTAACGCTGCAACAACACCGCCCAAGCGCCCTGCACCAAGGTGTTGAGGGTGATGCTGTGCTGGCGGGCAAAGGCATTGAAAGCCTCGCTGCTCGGCCCATCGAATACCTGCCGATGATCCGCGTACTCGCTGCTGCCTGAGCCACCGTGCGCCAGGTTTTGTGCCAACAGCGTCGGATTGTCCAGGGTCGCCAGTTGCGCACGCCAAAAGGCTTCATCGGCCTGGGCATCCTGCCCTTGCAGCCAGCCGATGTAGTCGGCAAAGCGGCCCTGATGAGTGGCCACACCAACCCCGGCATAACGCTGCAACACCTCACCCAGCAGCAAGGCATTGCTCCAGCCATCCAGCAGTAAATGGTGATGGGTGTAGATCAGTTGCTGGCGCTGCTCATCGAGACGCACCAAGGCCAGACGCAGCAGCGGTGGCTGCGCCGGATCAAACTGCAAGCGCTCGCTGCGCGCCAGCAACTCCAGCTCGGCGGTTTGATCGGCACGCCCGCGCCAGTCGAGCACGGTCAGCGGCAACTCCAGCGCCCGCTGCACCACCTGCACCGGCTCGGTGGCGCCCTGGGCCCAATGGAAACCACTGCGCAAAATCGGGTGTGCATCCAGCGTCGCCTGCCAGGCCTGCGCCAAGCGTGTGGCGTCCAGCCCGCTCGCCGCGACGCTGAGCTGGTTGACATAAGCGCCGGCCTGGGGCTCGTACAGGCTGTGAAACAGCAAACCGCGCTGCATCGGTGACAACGGGTACAGGTCTTCTATCTGCCGTGGCGGCACGGGCAGCAGGTCAAGTTGCGCCTGGGTCAGGTTGGCCAGCGCAAAATCCGCCGGGGTCACGCCGCTGTGCTGCGGGTTCAGGCAATGCTCAATCAGCGCCTGTAACTGGGCCTTAAGGCTTGAGGCCAAGGCCTCGATATCCGCCGTGTCGAAGCATTCCTGGCTAAAGCTCAGGTCCAGCTTCAATTCACCGCCATACACCTGGCCATCAACTGACAACCAGTTGGCCAACGGCGAATCCAGGCTCTGCGCTGCGCCGCTGGCCTCTTGAGCCGGGACGAATAACCCGTCGTCGTTGAAGCTCTGGTCAAACTGGCCCAGGTAGTTGAACGTCACCCGTGCCTGCGGCAAGGCCGCGAGGCTGGCTTGGGTCTGGGCATCGCCCTGGTAGCGCAACAATCCAAAGCCCAGGCCCTTGCCCGGCACCTCACGCAGTTGCTGCTTGATCGCTTTGATCGACTCGGCCATGCCCGCCGCTGGGGTCAACTTGACCGGGAACAGGCTGGTGAACCAGCCCACAGTGCGGGTCAGGTCGATGCCGGCAAACAGGTCTTCACGGCCGTGGCCTTCCAGCTGGATCAAGGCCGTCGAATCGCCGGTCCAGCTGCACAGGGCGCGGGCCAGCGCGGTCAGCAACAGGTCATTGATCTGCGTGCGATACGCCGCAGGCGCCTGTTGCAGCAAGTGCCGGGTCTGCTCCCGGTCCAGGCCCAGGCTCACCACCTGGCGATGACGCAACGCCTGGCTGGCCTCCGTGCGGGCATGGGGCAACCGGGCGCTGGCGCCTTGCAACTGCTGCAACCAGCCGTCACGTTCTGCCATCAATGCCGGGCTTTGTGCATAGGCCGACAGTTGCCGCGCCCAGTCTTGCAAGGCGCTGGTTTTTTCTGCCAGGGCTTGCCCGGCGTAAGCTGCCTGCAAGTCTTCAAGCAACACCCGCCACGACACGCCGTCCACCACCAGGTGGTGAATTACCAGCAACAAACGCTGCGCGCCTTGCTCGTGGTCGATCAGCACCGCGCGCAGCAGCGGCCCGTCGTGCAGCGACAAACTGCGCTGCGCCTCGTTGCACAAGGCTTGTAACGCCTCGCTGCTGTGCACTTGGGCGGTCCACAGCAAATCGGTGGCGGCGCTGCTGTCCAGCGGCACATAGCGCGCCATCCATTGCCCGGCCTGCTCGCGGAACTGTAAACGCAACGCGTCGTGTTGGGCCAACACCTGCTGCACGGCGGTTTGCAGACGCAGCAAGTCCAGCGGCTCGCGCACGTCCAGCAGCACCGACTGGTTCCAGTGCTGGGGCTGCTCGGTTTGATTGGCAAAGAACCACTGCTGCACCGGGGTCAGTGTTTGCGTGCCCACCACCGGCCCTTGAGGGATGTGCGCGACCTGTAGCGGGCTCGCCACAGCGGCCAGCGCCTGCAAGGTCGGCTGTTGAAACAGGTCACGCGGCTGCAAGCGCAACCCGGCACGCCGCGCCCGGCTGACCACCTGAATCGAGATGATCGAGTCGCCGCCCAGCTCAAAGAAGTTGTCCTGACGGCCGACCTGTTCAAGCCCCAGCACAGCTTGCCAAATCGCCGCCAACTGGCGTTCGTTGTCGCTGCGTGGCGCCTCGAAAACCCGCTGGCTGACGCTGGCCTGCGGCGTGGGCAACAACTTGCGCTCCAGCTTGCCGTTGGGGCTCAGCGGCATGCGCTCGATCAACAGCAACTGCGTCGGCACCATGTAATCGGGCAGGCTCAGCAGTACATGGGCTTTCAGGGTGTCACGCCAGGCGGTTTGCGCTTCGGGGTGTTCCAGCAGCACCACGTCGCTGGGCACCAGATACGCCACCAATTGGTTATCCAGAGCCAGTACCACGGCTTCCTGAACCTGCGAGTGCTCTTGCAGGCGCGCTTCGATCTCGCCCAGCTCGATGCGCAGGCCGCGAATTTTCACCTGATGGTCGATCCGGCCGCAGTACTCGATAGCACCGTCAGCGCGATAACGCGCCAGGTCGCCAGTGCGGTACAGCCGTTCGCCACTGCCAAACGGGTCGACCACAAAGCGCTCGGCCGTCAATGCCGGGCGCGCATGGTAGCCCCGGGCCAAACCCGCGCCCGCCAGGTACAACTCGCCAATGGCACCGGTCGGCAAGGGCAACAGTTCCGGGCTGAGGACGTAGGTACGCAGGTTGGCAATCGGTCGCCCGATCGGCACGCTGTCGCGGTGTTCTTCAACGCACGTCCAGTGGGTCACGTCGATGGCCGCTTCGGTAGGCCCGTACAAGTTGTACAACGCCGCCTTAGGCAGGGCGCGCATTGTCTGGCGTTGCAAGGCAATCGGCAGCGCCTCGCCGCTGCACACAATCCGTCGCAGCGAGTGACACTGCACAGCCTCGTCGCTGTTGATGAAGGCTTGCAGCATCGACGGCACAAAATGCAGGGTGGTAATCCCCTGCTCGACGATCAGTTGTGCCAGTTGCTGCGGGTCGCGGTGCGTACCAGGAGCGGCGACCACCAACGTCGCGCCGTGCATCAGCGGCCAGAAAAACTCCCACACCGACACGTCAAAACTGAACGGGGTTTTCTGCAAGACCCGGTCGGCAGCGTTCAGGCCATAAGCTTGTTGCATCCACGCCAGCCGGTTGTACAACGCGCCATGGCTGTTGCCTGCGCCTTTGGGGCGGCCGGTGGAGCCCGAGGTGTAGATCACATAGGCCAGATTCTCGGGATGTGCCAGGTTAGTCAGGTTTTCAGCGCGCTCATGATCGTTTGAGAGTTCGCGAGGCAAGCTCGCTCCTACAGTGGGGGCCAGGATCATGACGGGGATGTGCGGCGGCAACGCCATCTGCACGTGCGCCTGGGTCAGCAGCAAACTGATGCCGCTGTCTTCAACCATATAGGCCAGGCGTTCAGCCGGGTATTCAGGGTCGAGCGGCACGTAGGCGCCCCCGGCCTTGAGAATCGCCAGCAAGCCAACCACCAGCTCCAGCGAACGCTCGCACGCCACGCCCACGCGCACTTCCGGACCCACTCCGCTCTCGCGCAACTGATGCGCCAGACGGTTGGCGCGCTGATTGAGATCGCGATAACTCAACGACTGCCCGGCAAACACCAGCGCACAAGCCTCCGGTGTGGCCGCCGCTTGCGCTTCGATGTGCTGGTGCACGCAGGCGGGGCCGGGATAGTGCTGTTGGGTGGCATTCAGGCCATACAACGTGGCCTCTATTTCATGAGCGCCGAGCATCGGCAGCTCGCTGATCGCGCATTCAGGGTTCGCCACCACACCAGCCAGCAGGGTGCGCCAATGCGCGGCCATGGCTTCAATGCGCGGGGCATCGAACAGATCAGTGGCATAGGTCAGGCTGGCCAGCAGGTGCTCGCCTTCTTCATGGGTATCGAGTTGCAGATCAAACTGAGCGGTGCGGCCCGCCCATTCCAGGCTCTCGACCTGCAAGCCGACGAGCATCCCGCGCAGTGCGCCGGGGCGGCTTTGCTGGTGGTTGAACATCACTTGAAACAAGGGACTGTGGCTCAGGCTGCGCTCCCCCTGCAAGGCATTGACCAGCCGTTCGAAGGGCACGTCCTGATAACCCTGGGCATCCAGTGCGCGGTCACGGGTCTGGCTTAGCAATTGGCTGAACGGCATGCGCCCGTCCAGCTCGGCCCGCAGCACCTGGGTGTTGACGAAAAAGCCGATCAGGCCACGGGTTTCCGCACGTGTGCGGTTGGCCACCGGCACACCGATACGCAGATCCTGCTGGCCGCTGTAGCGGTGCAGCAGCACCTGAAAACTGGCCAGCAAGAGCATAAACGGCGTCACCCCGCGCTGCCTGGCCAGGCTCAGCAGGCCTTTGGCCAACTCGGCTGGCAGCGCGAAATCCAGTCGCGCACCTTGCTGGCTTGGCTGCACAGGGCGTGAGCGGTCACTGGGCAACTCCAGCACCGGTTGCTCGCTGCCCAGTTGCCCGCGCCACCAGTCCAGTTGCCGCTCCAGCTCCCCGGCCTCCATCCAGCGCCGTTGCCACAGGGCGTAGTCGGCGTACTGAATCGCCAGTTCTGGCAACTCTAGGGTTTGGCCTTGGGCATGGGCGGCATATAACTGCGAGAACTCATCGATCAGCACGCCCATCGACCAACCATCAGCCACGATGTGGTGCAAGGTCAGCACCAGCACATGATCCTGCGCGTCCAGTTGCAACAGGCTCACCCGCAGCAACGGCCCGTGTTGCAGATCGAACGGTTGCGCGATGTCTTGCTCAACCTGGCGCAGCGCCAGGTTCAGGCGTTCGGATTGCGGCTGATCGCGCAGGTCGTGGCGGGCAATTAACACGCTGTAGTCGCTGCCGCAGGCTGCGATGGGTTGTGCAGCGACCCTGCTTTGAGTCTCATCTTCAGTAAACACGCTACGCAAACTGTGATGGCGCTCCAGCAGAGCGTCAAAACTGTGCTGCAACGCCGCCACATTCAGCTCGCCGCGCAAACGCAAGGCGGCCGGGATGTGGTACGCGGCGCTTTGCGGGTCGAGCTGCCACAAAAACCATTGCCGTTGCTGGGCATAGGACAGCGCGCAAGGTGCGTCTGGCGATGCGGTCTGCGGGATCGGCAACTGGCCGAAACTGACGCCCTGCTCTTGCATCTTGTGCAAGAACTCTCGGCGCTGCTGCGGTGCAAGGCTGGCGAAGCGGTTGGCAATACGCCAGGCGGTAGAGTGTTCCATCAGTTGATCTCCATCTCGTCGAGCAGCGACTCAAGTGCGCTCAGACGAACATCGTTATCCGCAGGCGTTTGGGCCTGTACCAGGGCGGCATAGGCGTGCAGGTCGGGGGTTTCGAACAGCGCACGCAGCGCCACTTCAAGGCCCAGTTCCAGTTCGACCCGGGCGTTGGCCTGGGCTGCGAGCAGCGAGTGCCCGCCCAATTCAAAGAAGTTGTCGTGACGCCCTACCCGCTCGATTTCCAGCACCTGAGCCCAGATCGTTGCCAGCCTGGTTTCCAGGTCGCCCACCGGGGCGCTGTAAGGGCGCTGCCAGTGCTCGGCGTCAGGCAGTGGCAACGCCTTGCGATCGAGCTTGCCGTTACCGGTCAGCGGCAGGGCTTCCAGCAGCAGCCAATGGCTCGGCACCATGTAATCCGGCAAATCGACCTTGAGCGCAGTGCGCAATTGCTCGCGCCACGCCAATGGGTCGGTTGGCGCCTGCTCGGCCACCACATAGGCGCAGAGCTGGCCCTGATGCACGCTCAGCACCGCATCGCTCACGCCCACTTGCTGCTTGAGGCAGGTTTCGATTTCGCCCAGTTCGATACGGAACCCGCGAATCTTCACTTGCTGGTCGATCCGCCCCAGGTAGTCGATGTTGCCGTCAGCGCGCTGGCGGGCCAGGTCGCCGCTGCGGTACAGGCGCACGCCCGGCGCAAAAGGGCTGGGCACAAAACGCTCGGCGGTGAGCTCGGCGCGACCGTGGTAGCCACGGGCCAGACCGGCCCCGGCGATGTACAACTCACCGGCGCAGCCTGGCGCTACGGGTTGCAACTGGCTGTCGAGCAAATACCAGCTGAGGTCGCTGATGGGCCGGCCGATCGGGCTTTGTACCTTGGCATCGAGGTCCTGCGCGCTCAGGGCGCGCCAGGTCACGTGCACCGTGGTTTCGGTGATGCCGTACATGTTGACCAACGTGGTGGGCGCATCGCCGAAGCGCGCGTACCACGGGCGCAAGCTCCCCACATCAAGGGCTTCGCCACCAAAGATCACCCAGCGCAAGGCCAGGGTTTGCGGGCTGTTGCAGGCAATGGGCAGCAATTGCCGGAACGCCGTCGGGGTCTGGTTGAGCACCGTGACTTGCTCATCGCAGAGCAACTGATGGAACGCCTGCGGCTCGCGGCTGATGAAGTACGGCACGATCACCAGACGCCCGCCGGTGCACAGCGCGCCGAACATCTCCCACACCGAGAAATCGAACGCATAGGAATGGAACAGCGTCCACACGTCACTCGGACCAAAGGCAAACTCATCGGCGGTGGCGCTGAGCAAACGGCTGACGTTGGCATGGCTCAGCAACGCCCCTTTCGGGCGCCCGGTGGAACCCGAGGTGTAGATCACATACGCCAGGTTGTCGGGCCGGGTAAGGTTGAGCAGATTGTCGGCGCTAAACGCCTCCCACTGCACATGTTCCAGACATAGAGTCTGCACGCCGACCCGCGGCGGCAGGTTTTCCAGCAGGTGCTCCTGGGTCAGCAATAACTGAATGCCGCTGTCTTCGATCATGTAGCTCAGGCGCTCGGCGGGGTATTGCGGATCGAGTGGCACATACGCGCCCCCGGCCTTGAGAATCGCCAGCACCCCGACCACCAACGCCACAGCCCGCTCAGTGGCAATGCCAACCCGCACTTCCGGGCCGACACCGCGCTCGCGCAGTTTGCGGGCCAGGCGATTGGCCTGGGCGTTGAGCGCTGCATAGGTCAGCGAATCATCACCGCAGCGCAACGCCAGGGCGTGCGGGTGCAAGGCGGCCTGCGCCTCGAACAGTTGGTGCAGGGTTGGCCCGGCAGGTTGCACCTCAACCTGCGGGTTCCAGTGCGTCAGCAACGCCTGTTGCTCGTCCGGACCCAGCAAGGCCAACTCAGCGATACGTTGCTGGGGTGCCTGCACCACCGCGCGCAGCAGGTTCAGCCAGTGCCCGGCCAAACGCTCAATGGTCGCGGCGTCAAACACATCGCAGGCGTAGGTCAGGCTGGCGTGCACGTGCTCGCCCTGCTCTTCGGTGTCCAGCGCCAGATCGAACTGCGCCGTGTGCTGCTGCCAGTCCATGCGCTCAATGCTCAGGCCCGGCAGTTGCCGCTCGACGCTCTCGCCGATCTGCCGCTGATGGTTGAACAGCACTTGAAACAGCGGGCTGTGGCTCAGGCTGCGCTGCGGCTGCAACGCGTCCACCAGTTGCTCGAACGGCAGGTCTTGATGCGCTTGTGCCCACAGGGCGTTGCGCTTGACCTGTTGCAGCAGGCTGGCAAAGGTTTGCTGGCCGTCGATCTCGCTGCGCAGCACCTGGGTGTTGATAAAGAAGCCGATCAAGCCTTCGGTTTCGAGTTGCCCACGCCCGGCATTCGGCACCCCGACATTGATCGCCGACTGACCGCTGTAGCGATGCAACAAGGTTTGATAGCTGGCCAACAGCAGCATAAACAGCGTCACATTGTGCTGTTGCGCCAACTGCCGCAGCGCACCCGCCAATGCTGGTTGAATAGCTACCTCCAAACGCGCCCCCCGCTCACTGCGGATCGCCGGGCGAACCAGCTCGCTGGGAAGCTCAAGTGGCGCATGCTGGCTGCCGAGTTGCTCACGCCAGGCGTTCAACTGGCGCTCGCCCTCCCCGGCTTGCAACCCGTCGCGCTGCCAGACGGCGTAATCGGCGTAGCTCACGGCCAAGGGCGGCAGTTCATGCCCCCGATACAACTGACTGAATTCATCGACCATCACCTGCATCGACCAACCGTCAGCAGCAATGTGATGCACGGTCAATACCAGCACGTGCTCATCGGCCGCGACCTTGAGCAGCAACACGCGCAGCAGCGGCCCCGTGCGCAGGTCGAAAGGCTGGCGCATTTCTTCGGCCACCTGCGCGTCAATCTGCGCGGCTGATGGCTGATCGAGGGTTAATTCACGCAGCGCCAGCGGCAAACTTGCGTGCAGCACGCCACGGGCCTGGTCACCGTCCTGAACAAAGGTGGTACGCAAGGTTTCGTGGCGTTGTTGCAGGGCGTTGAAGCTGCGCAGCAAGGCCTCGCGATCGAGTGTGCCTTTAAGCCGCAGCGCCGCCGGAATGTTGTACGCGGCGCTGTGCGGGTCGAGCTGCCAGAGCAGCCACTGGCGCTGCTGCGCATACGACAAAACGCCGGGCTGGCCGGGCGCACGCGGGCGCAATGGCGGTTGACTGAGGGTGTGCGGCTGTGAGGCGCAACGGGCAGCGAAATCGCTGAGCACGCTGCTTTCAAACAGGCTGCTCAGCGCCAGTTCGATACCCAGTTGCTGGCGCACCCGCGACACCACTTGCGCCACCAGCAGCGAATGGCCGCCCAGTTCAAAGAAGTTGTCGTCGCGGCTGACCGCCTCAAGTTTGAGCACCTCTTGCCAGATCGCGGCAATACGGCTTTCGATTCCGGCGTGGGGCGCAATCACCTCGCGCTGCCAGTCAGCCGCTTGGGCCTGGGGCAGCGCCTTGCGGTCGACCTTGCCGTTGGCATTGAGTGGCAAACTCTGCAATTGAACCCAGTGCAGCGGCACCATGTAGTCCGGCAGTTGCGCCTTGAGCGCGGCCTTCAAGGTCTCGCGCCATCCGCTCCAGGCACTCGCTTCATCGTCGGCCACCACAAAGGCCACCAGCGCCTTGCCGGTCGGGCTTTCCTGCACAACCACGGCGGCTTCACGCACGCCAGCCAGGTCACGCAGACGCGACTCGATTTCGCCCAGTTCGATACGAAAGCCGCGCACTTTGACTTGTTGGTCGATACGGCCCACGTATTCCAACTGGCCGTCCGGGCGCCGCCGGGCCAGGTCGCCGGTGCGGTACAAACGCTCGCCCGCCCTGGCGGCATAAGGGTCAGGCAAAAAGACCGCCGCGCTGCGCATCGGGTCGGCAAAATACCCACGGCCCACGCCCGTACCGGCCACGTACAATTCACCGACCACACCTGTGGGCACCGGCTGTAAGTCGCCATCCAGCACATACAAACGGTTGTTGTCGGTGGCCAGGCCAATCGGCAAATACGCGCCCTGGGCCGACGCCGCGTCAACACGGAACAGCGCCACGTCGTCCGAGCATTCGGCCGGGCCGTAGGCGTTGACCAGACCAATCTGCGGGTAACGCTGCAACCAGCGACGCGCCAGTTCCGGGGGCATGGCTTCGCCGGTGGGCAGCATCCAGCGCAGCGCAGCCAGCGAACCCTCGGGCTCTTCGAGCAGGCTCTGGATCAGCGACGGCACGCTTTCGAGCACGGTGATTCCGCGTTCGGCCACATGCGCCAATAACGCAGCCGGATCATGGGCGATGGCGTTGGGCACGATGTCGACTTGCGCGCCAAACAACGGCGCCGCGAGGAACTGCCACACCGAAATATCAAAACTCTGTGACGCGGTCTGGGCGATCACGTCCGTCGCGCTCAGGTGCAGATACGGTTGTTTGCTCAGTTGGTTATTGAGCATCCCGGCCTGCTCGACCATCACCCCTTTCGGCGTGCCGGTGGAGCCCGAGGTGAATATCACATAGGCCAGGTTGTTGGGCGCGGTGTAAATGCCCGGTGACGTGCTGCAATACCCGGCGCCTTGCACGTCCTCCCACACCAGCAAGGGCGGGCGCTGCGCCGGGCTGAGCAATGCCAGCACGCGCTCGGCCTGTTCACGGCACGCCGCACTGGCCACCAGCAACGGCACGCGCCCCAGTTGCAGCAACGCCAACAGGCGCTGGGTCGGCAAGTGCGGGTCGAGGGGCAAGTAGCCCGCCCCGGCCTTGAAGGTGCCCAGCATCATGCCCAGCAGTTCGAGGCTGCGCTCGGCCAACAAGGCCACAGGCTGGTCAACAGTGACACCCGCCGCCAACAGCGCATGGCCGAGCCGGTTGGCCCGCTGATCCAGCGCCTGGTAGGTCCAGCGCTGGTCCAGGCACGTGGCAACCACCTGCTCCGGATGCGCCGCCAGCTGCGCTTCAAACAGCCGTACATAACCCTGCGCCAACGGGTAATCGCGAGCGGTCTGGTTGCCCGCCTGCAACAACTGTGCACGCTCGCCAGCCTCCACCAACGGCAGGTCGGCAACGTTGCCTTCGGCGTGTTCGCCAATCGCCAGCAACAAGCGCTTGAAGTCCGCCAGCAAGCGCTCAACCGTGGCCTCATCAAAAAAGCGTTTGTCGTAGGACAGGTGCAAGCCCAGAGCATCGCCGGGGTACACCACCACGGTCATCGGGTAGTTGGTGTGAGTGCGCGCGCTGTCGGACTTGGCGCTGATCTGCTCGGCGCCGCTGACCACCGCGCTCTCCACCGGGGCGTTTTCATAGACAAACAGGCTGTCGAAAATCGGCTGGCCTTTGTCCAGCGCACTGCACGCCTGAATGCTCAACAGCGGCAAATGCTCGTGTTCACGCAGCGCCAGGTTGTGCGCAAACACCCCTTGCAGCCACTCGCGCACGCTGACCCGCTGCCCTGCCTGCGGCAAACGCATGCGCAGCGGGATGCTGTTGATGAACAGGCCAACGGTGTCTTGCATTTCCGGGCGATTGACCGGGCGCCCAGCCACGGTGACGCCAAACAGTACTTCGTCGAGCCCGCTGTAGCGCTGCAACACCAGCGCCCAGGCGGCTTGGGTCAGGGTGTTGACGGTCACGTGGTAACGCTGGGCCAGTTCGCGCAAGGTGCGGCCCTGGCTGACCTCCAGGTCGGCATAGCAATCACCGATCTGCGAGAACCCGCCCTGACGGCGCACGGCACGGTCAAACGGCAGCGGCGTCGGCTGTTCAAACCCGGCCAGTTCAGCGCTCCAGGCCTGCAGCGCTTCACGCTCGCCCTGGGTTTGCAGCCATTCAATAAAGTCGCGATAACGCGCCGCGGTCGGCAGGCTGCGCTGGCCGCTGTACAGGGCAAAGAAGTCCTGCAGTAACAGCGAGCGGCACCAGGCATCAATCAGGATGTGGTGGTTGCTGAGGATGAACCAGTAATGCCCGGCGCTGCGACGGATCAGGCGCAGGCTGAAAGGCGGCGAGTTGAGCAAGTCAAAGCCTTGGGCCCGGTCCTCGGCCAGCAACGTTTGCAACGCCGCTTCGTGTTCGCCCTCGGGGCGATCCGTCCAGTCGTGCACTTGCACGTTGGGCGTGGCATCGCGGTGGATGATTTGCAGCATCTGGCCGTCATCGTCGAGGCTGAACGAAGCGCGCAACGCATCATGACGCTGCACCACCGCGTGCCAGGCTGCGGTGAAGCGTGGCAGGTCGATTTCGCTGTCGATGATGTAGCGGTCTTGCATGTAGTAAATGCCTGAGCCGGGCTCGAGCAAGGTGTGTACCAGCAAGCCCTGCTGCATCGGCGACAGCGGGTAGATGTCTTCGATGGCGCTGGCCGCAACCTTGAGGGCGTCCAGTTGCGCCTGGGTCAGTTGCGCCAGCGGGAAGTCCGACGGGGTCATGCCGCCCTGCTCGCTGTTGACGCAATGGGCAATCAGCGCCGTCAACTCATTCCGATAATCGTCCACCAGTGCCTGCACAGTGGCGTCGTCAAACATCTCGTGGCTGTAGGTCCATTGCAGGTTGAGTTCGCCGCCATACACCTGCCCTTCGATGCTCAGCCAGTTGGCCAGCGGTGCGTTTTCGTCCTGCGCCAGCCCGGCGCTTTCAGTGGCCGGGGCAAACATCGCGGTGTCATCGAACTGGCGATCAAACTGGCCCAAGTAGTTGAAGGTAATGCGCGGCGTCGCCAGGCTGGCCAGTTGTTCAGCCACGTCCTCGCCTGCCAGATAGCGCAGCAGGCCATAGCCCACGCCTTTGTCCGGCACGCTGCGCAGTTGCTCCTTGATCGACTTGATCGAGTCACCCAGATCCGCACTTGGGGTCAGTTGCACCGGGAACAGGCTGGTAAACCAGCCCACAGTGCGTGACAGGTCGAGGTCGGCAAACAGGTCTTCGCGGCCATGGCCTTCCAGTTGGATCAAGCTGCTGGGCTGGCCACTCCAGCGGCAAATAACCCGCGCCAACGCGCTCAGCAGCAGGTCGTTGACCTGCGTGCGATAGGTGGCGGGGGCGACTTGCAGCAACTGGCGGGTCAGTTCGGCGTCGAGGGTCAGGGACAAGGTGCAGGCATGACGGTTTTGCAGGCCGGCATCAGGCCGATCCCACGGCAACTCGCTGGACGCACCGCCCAGTTGGCGCTGCCACAGCGCCAGTTCCCCGACCCGCGCCTGTGCCTCATCGGCCAAGCGGCCGGTCCAGGCCTGATAGGCGCTGGTTTTGGCCTGCGCAGCCTGCACCGGCTGTGTATAGAACTGCTGCAAGTCTTCAAGCAACACCCGCCACGACACGCCGTCCACCACCAGGTGGTGAATCACCAGCAACAGGCGCTGGCTGTGATCGGCCATGTCCACCAGCAACGCCCGCAGCAACGGGCCGTTGTGCAAGTCCAGGCTGCATTGGGTCTGTTCGCACAGGGTTTTGAGTTCGTCAGTTGACGCGGCCTGGCGCTGCCACAGCAGAGGCTCGTTCGGCAGCTCGGCATAGGCTTGCTGCCATTGGCCGTGGTGCTGAACAAAGCGCAAACGCAGCGCATCGTGATGGCTCACCAGCGTGTTCAGCGCCTGTTCCAGCAACCCGGCATCCACCGGCTGACGCGGGTGCAGCAGCAATGACTGGTTCCAGTGCTGGCGCTGGGGCATGTCCAGGCTGAAAAACCACTGCTGCACCGGCGCCAGCGCCACCGCGCCCGTGGCCAGGCCCTGATCGACAAAAGTCTGAGTGCTCAGCGCGGCAATCCGGGCCAGGCTGCGGATGGTTTGATGCTGGAACAGGTCGCGAGGGCTGAAGGCGATCCCGGCCTGACGGGCACGGCTGACCACTTGAATCGAGATGATCGAGTCGCCGCCCAGGGCAAAAAAGTTGTCGTCGACACCGATCTGCGCCACGCCCAACACCTGTTGCCAGATATCGGCCAGGCGCTGTTCCAGCTCAGAGGCCGGTGCGACGTAGCCTTGCTGCACGGTGCTGATGTCCGGGCGCGGCAAGGCTTTACGATCAAGTTTGCCGTTGGGCGACAACGGCAAACGCTCAAGGCTGACCCAGTGGTTGGGCACCATGTAGTCCGGCAAGCCGAGTTGCAGTTGGTTGGCCAATTCCGTTTGCCAAGCGTCGGCAGGCGCCTGCGCGTGCAGCACCACGTAGGCCACCAGTTGCTTGCCGTCGAGCACCTGCACCACGGCTTCGCGCACGGCCGGCTGCTCGGTCAGACGCGCCTCGATTTCCCCCAGTTCAATGCGCAACCCGCGCAGTTTGACCTGATGATCAAGGCGGCCCAGGTATTCAATGACTCCGTCAACCCGCTGGCGTACCCAATCGCCGGTGCGGTACAGGCGGTCGCCCTGATTAAACGGGCACGGCACAAAACGCTCTGCTGTCAGCGCCGGGCGCCGGTGGTAGCTGCGCGCCAGCCCGGCCCCGCCCAGATACAACTCTCCGGCCACGCCCAAGGCTACGGGCGAGAGGTTGGCATCCAGCACCAACGTGCGCAGGTTGGCGATGGGCAAGCCAATCGGCACGCTGGCCGCACCCTCATCGATGCAGGTCCAGTGCGTGACGTCGATGGCCGCTTCGGTCGGGCCATACAGGTTGTACAGCTCAGCATCGGGCAGTTTGCTGAACACCTGCTGCTGGGCATCAACCGGCAACGCTTCACCGCTGCAGACAATCCGCCGCAGGCTAGTGCATTGCTCGACGCCCACTTCATGAATAAACGCCTGCAACATTGACGGTACAAAATGCAGCGTGCTGATCTGCTGCTGGCGAATGGTTTCGATCAGGCGCAGCGGCTCGCGGTGTTCACCCGGTTGCGCCACCACCAAGCGTGCACCGGTGAGCAGCGGCCAGAAAAACTCCCACACCGACACGTCAAAACTGAACGGAGTCTTTTGCAGCACGGCATCGTCGGCCGTCAGCCGATACGCCTGCTGCATCCAGCTCAGGCGGTTGATCAACGCGGCATAGGTGTTACCCGCGCCTTTGGGCTTGCCGGTAGATCCGGAGGTGTAGATCACATAGGCCAGGTTTTGCGGCTGAGTCAGATCAACCGGATTCTCTGCACTGTAGGCGCGAGCTTGCCGCGCGATCTGTTGATCGTTTAAACAATCAAGGCGCATGACCGGGATGTGTTGTGGCAATGCCGCCTGCAAATGCTCCTGCGTCAGCAATAACTGGATCCCGCTGTCATCGATCATGTAACTCAAACGTTCGGCCGGGCACTCCGGGTCGAGCGGCACATAGGCGCCGCCCGCTTTGAGAATCGCCAGCAGGCCCACCACCATTTCTACTGAACGCTCAACGGCAATCCCCACCAGCACATCCGGGCCGACACCCCGTTCACGCAACTCATGGGCCAGTTGGTTGGCGCGGGCATTGAGCTGCGCATAGCTCAGGGTCTGCGCGCCAAACACCAACGCCGTGGCATCGGGGGTGCGCTCAACCTGGGCTTCAATCAACACATGCAGGCTGGTGTGGGTCGGGTATTGAGCGTGGGTGCGGTTCCAGTCGTGCACTCGGGTCTGTACTTCACTGGCGTCGAGCATCGGCAACTCACCGATCCGCTGTTCGGGGTAGTCCACCAGCGCTTGCAGCAGGTTGCACCAGTGCCGTGCCATACGGCTGATGGTGGCGCCGTCAAACAGGTCATTGGCATAGGTCAATGCCGCGTGCAGACGGCCAGATTTCTCGTAGGTGTCCAGGCTCAAGTCAAACTGCGTGGTGCGCCCTTCCCACTCAATCAGGCCCAGTGTGAGCCCCGAAGCCGTTTTGATCGCTTCAATGTCGGCCACTTGCGGCTGATGGTTGTACATCACTTGAAACAGAGGGTTGTGGCTCAGGTTGCGCTCAAGCTTGAGGGCTTCTACCAACTGCTCGAACGGCAGTTCCTGATGGGCTTGAGCACCGAGCGCAGTCTCTTTGACCGCAGCCAACAACTCGGCCACGGTAGTGTCCGCCGTCAGTTGGGTGCGCAGTACCTGGGTGTTCACAAAGAAGCCGATCAACCCTTCGACTTCACGGCGGTTGCGGTTGGCAATCGGCACGCCCACGCGCAGATCGTTTTGCCCGCTGTAGCGCTGCAACAAGATGTTGAACGCGCCCAACAGCAGCATGAACAGCGTGACCGTGTGCTGTTGCGCCAAGGCCCTCAACTTCTCAACCAGCTCCGGAGCCACCGCGAACTCATGGCGCGTGCCGCGATAGCTGGGCACGGCCGGGCGCGGGTAGTCGTTGGGCAAGGTGATGACCGGGTGCTCATCACCCAGCTTGGCCTGCCAGTACGCCAGTTGCCGCGTTTGCTCACCGGCCTCCAGCCAGCGGCGTTGCCACAGGGCGTAGTCGCTGTACTGGATGGCCAATTCAGGCAACTGCGGCGCCTCGTTACGCGCAAAGGCATCGTAACTGCGGATAAATTCGTCGATCAGCACGTTCATCGACCAGCCATCGGAGACGATGTGGTGCAAGGTCAGCAGCAACACATGCTCGTCAGCGCCAAGCTTGAGCAGCTTGATCCGCAGCAGCGGGCCATTGGCCAGATCGAAAGGTTGCAGCGACTGCTGTTGGGCCTCAGCGGCCACCGCCTGTTCGCGCTCGATGGCCGGCAACAGGGTGAAATCCACAGGCTCGACGCTGATCGGCTCCAAACGCTCAACTTGCTCCAGGCTGTCGTCAGGGTTCTGCCGGAACACCGTGCGCAAGGTCTGATGACGCTGCACCACTTCAGCGAAGGCCTGCTCCAGTGCGCGGAGGTTCAGCGCGCCGGCCAGGCGCACGGCACCGGGCAAGTTGTAGGCGCCGCTGTGCGGGTCCAGTTGCCACAAGAACCACATGCGCCGCTGTGCGTAGGACAACGCCTGGCGATCCGCCTGTGGCACATCGGCAGGAATCGGAAACTGCGAAAAGTCGATCCCTTCCGCACGCAGACCGTCGAGGAATAACCGGCGTTTTTCAAGCGGCAATTCGATGAACCGGCGGGCAAGTTTGAGGGACTTCTCAGCATTCATCTGACTTCTTCCGTACACGTTGGCAATCGAGCTTTGGCTCGGCTATCCCTACGGAACGGATGAAGCGGGGGGAAAATTAAAAGGCCCGCGAGCTTGACGCATGCCCTGTGGGAGCCGGGCTTGCCCGCGATGCAGGCGACGCTCACTTATCTGTTACACCGCGCCGATATCATCGCGGGCAAGCCCGCTCCCACACCATGAACTGCCCCCAAAAAGTTGGACACCCATCCAACTTTTTGGGTTTTCAACATGAACAAGTACACAGAGCAATTTAA
>NZ_WIVZ01000051.1:0-30711 GCF_009600325.1 Pseudomonas sp. FSL R10-2189 | reverse complement strand
GATCCAGCCCACTGCCAACACCAAGGACAGTACCGCAGCCCGCCCGACCCAACGCAGCGGGCGTCTGCGCCGGTGACTCGGCGCAGACGCCCGCTGCGTTGGGTCGGGCGGGCTGCGGTACTGTCCTTGGTGTTGGCAGTGGGCTGGATCAGCGGCCCGACAGTGCTGATCAATATGCAGTCCGACTACCGCACCGGCGCAGGAGAAATCCGTACCGTGCAGCTTGATGACGGCAGCTCGGTGGAGCTGGATGCGTCGAGCGCCATCCGCATCGATTACGACACCTACGAACGGCGAATCAGCCTGCTGGCGGGCTCGGCAGTGTTTGACGTGGCGCCGATGGGCGAGGCAGAAGTCCGGCCCTTTGTGGTGCAAAGCGCGGGCGGGCAAACCAAAGCCCTGGGCACACAATTTGTTGTCGGGCGCCAAGGCAGCGACCAGGCGTGGGTCGGGGTGTTGCAACACAGCGTCGCTGTGAGCCTGCAAAGCCCGCCGGTTCAAGGCGCAGCCCGACAAACCCTGCAAGAGGGGCAGAGTGCGCGTTACAGCTCACGCAATGGCGTGCAACCCTTACCCGGTTATGACCTGAGTGCGGCCACCAGTTGGCGACGCGGCGTGCTGATTTTTGATCGCCAGCCGTTGGCCCACGTGATCGAGCAACTCAACCGTTACCGCCCCGGGCAAATCGTTCTGGCCAACCGTGCCTTGGCCGATCGGCAAGTCAGCGGCGTCTTCCGCCTCGAAATGCTCGACAGCGCCTTGCACACCCTCACTCAGGAATTGCACGTCAAACGTGTGGAACTGGCAGGCGTCAGCCTGATTTATTAAACCGATCCCTGTAGGAACGAGCTTGCCTCGCGATCTTTTGACCTTCAAAGATCGCGAGGCAAGCTCGCTCCTACATGGGTTTCATCAGCCATACCGAACTTCTGAAAATTATTCGCAAAAACCTTTACTGACTTTTCCCCGCCCGTTCGTCTTGCTATTGAGATTCATTCTCATGACAAAACATGTAAGCCTGGGGATAACAAAAAATGGTCGTTAGTCAGCGCAAAGGGAAGCAGCCCGCAAGCCGGTTGGCCTTTGCTGTACATGTGGGAATATTGGCCGTATTGGCGGCCCATGCACCGGTGCACGCCGTTGAAAAAGTCAGCAGCGCCATTGCGCAAGAATTCATCGCCTTCCACATCCCGGCGCAGCCGCTGGACAAAGCGGTGCTGGTGTTTGCCGAGCAAGCCGGTTTGCAGGTGCTGTTCGACAGCCAGATGCTGCGTGGCCTGACTTCGCAGCCCCTTAACGGTGACTTCGGTGTGCAGGAAGGCCTGGCGCGCCTGCTGGGCAGCAACCCGGTGGAATACCGCTTTACGGGTGAACGCCAAGTGACCTTGACCCGTGTGAGCGGTGAGGCCAAAGGTGCGCTGGCGCTGGGCACCACCTCGGTGACCGCCAGTGAGAACGGCAACGGCGCAGACTGGGTGTACCAAACGCCCCAAGCGGTGTCAGTGATAACCCGCGAGCAAATCAACAAGCGTGCCCCGCGCCATGCCGCCGACATGCTCGAAGAAACCCCCGGCGTGTACACGGCTGTCGACCAGCGTGACCCAGGTTTGTCGATCAATATTCGTGGGGTTCAGGACTATGGCCGGGTCAACATGAACGTTGACGGCATGCGCCAGAACTTCAACGTCAACGGCCACCAGCACCGCAATGGCGTGATGCTGATCGACCCGGAAATGGTCTCCAGCATCGAAATCGACAAAGGCTCGCAGTCCACCCTGGGCGGTGCCGGCGTTATCGGGGGGATCGCCACATTCAGAACCCTCGAAGCCAGTGACTTCCTGAAAGACGGCAAAGAATACGGCGGGCGCATTCGTGCCGGCAGCGGTATCGGCAACATGGGCAACGGCACCTATTTCAACGGTGGCGGGGTATTCGCGTTTGGTAACGATATCGGTGATGCCTTGTTTGCCGTGAGCGAGCGGCACTTCGGCAACTACCGCAGCGGGCGGCAGCATGCGGGCAATTTAGGTTCTCAGCTTCGGCTCAAAGATGTACGCCCCGAAGCCTGGAAAAGCTGGCTGAAAAGTGAAGTCGGTGACGCAGGCAGCGTGACCCGCTCGCAAATGGCCAAGTTCGGTCTCAACCTGCCGAACGACCAGCGTGTGCAGTTGAGTTACCTGAACACCGACAGCGACAGCAATGATGCCTGGACCTACCTCAAGGCTGATCAGTCGGGTTATGACTATGTTCGGCACAGCAAAAACAACCTGAGCACCGCCAACTACGCGATTGATTACAGCTGGAACCCGGACAACGAACTGATCGATCTGAAGGCCAAGCTGTATTACGTCGACACGCAACTGGACCGTGCCAATGCCCGGCATAACGCCACGGCAGACAACGCCTTTGGTGCTTATAAAGACCGTTTCCAGACGGAGACCTGGGGCGGGTTGGTGCAAAACACCTCACTGTTCAACTTCGACACCTATGGTCAGTTGAGTGTGAATTACGGCCTGGAGATGTATCAGGACACATTCACGCCGCGCACCAACAAAGTGGCCGCCGTCAACGAACAGTCGCTACCTTATGTAGAGGGCGCGAACCCCTCTGGCAAGCGAACTATGGCCAGTCTGTTCAGTAATCTGGAGTATGACTACAACGGTTGGTTGAACCTGAGCGGTGGTTTGCGCTATGACCGCTATCGCCTGGAAGGTAAAACAGGCATGACGCTTTTCGAACGACAAATCATTCGTTATGAAAATGGTGTGCCGGTGGTCAATCTCGACCCAGGTAAGCGCGTCGAAAAGATGTACGACGTGGACAATGAGAGCGGTCATTTTTCGCCGACCTTTGGCATCGCCATCAAGCCCGGTGTGGACTGGCTGCAACTGTATTCTCATGTCGGTAAAGGCTGGCGCCCACCGGCAGTGACGGAGGTGTTCATGACAGGGCGCCCCCATGCTGGCGAAGCACCTGAGCGGGTATTCCCAAATCCTTTCCTCAAGGCTGAAGAGTCGAAAGACTGGGAGGTGGGTTTCAATATCTTCAAAGAGTCGCTGTTCTTCGATAATGACCGGCTCGGGATGAAGGTGTCGTACTTCGATAACCGAATCAAGAATTTCTCGTTTATGCAGTACGGTATTAGCCTGCCGGAGGCCGCGACGAGTAATTTTGGTGACCTGGCGTACGTTAATAATCTGAGTGATACACGTTTTCGAGGTGTTGAATATCAACTTAATTACGACATGGGGCGGGCTTATACAAACTTGAGTTATACCCATATGATCGGCAGTAATGACTTTTGTTCCAAGCGCTATTACATGGGTGGAGCGAAAACAACAGGGAAAACACTCAAGAGTTATATAGAGCGCTATGTACGTCCGGATGGAAAAATAGGTATTCGTCCTGTCAGCGAAAAAGAGTGGCTGGATGATGATGTGAAAAATAACGCGGTTGATTGTGGCGGGATAATGGGCAATGCGACGTACATGCCTGCGGATCGAGGCTCATTAACCATTGGTGCGCGCTTCCTGGAGCGGCGTTTGGATACAGGCGTTCGCCTGCGCTACAGCCCTGGCAACGGCAGAGATCTTAATGCGCATAACTATAAGTCCATCGAACAGGCCATGTGGCCTAAATACAGTGTCTATGACCTGTATGCCAGTTACTGGATGACTGACGATTTTAATATTTCGTTGGTGATGGAAAACGCTACGGACGAAGCCTACTTTGTTGCTATGGGTGATGTTAATAACTTGAGTCTGGCGCGCGGGCGGACACTGAGCGGTATGCTCGAATATAAGTTTTAAGTAGAAAACGTATTCCTTATTAAAGAATTTGCCCATGTCGGGTAAATGCACACGTTCGTGTGCGCTCACTAAAACTGTCCAAGGAAAAGGTTAAGAGATGGCTATTTCAATTACCTATAACTCTGCATTTGGTGATATTTCCATTCAGGACGTGCTCAGCGTCTGGTCCACTGGTTTCAAAACGGCCGGCCATGGTACGGGCAATACAGGTGGATTTAACACGGGCACGGGTCAGTATGATGGCGAGCAATATGCGACCCACGGTGCCAATGGGTCTCAGTATGCCTACATCGCCGGAAGCGATACGACTGATGGCTTGCATTATGTGTATAACCCGCTTGTTTCACCGGGTGACAACATGAATCACTACCTGTGGGGTGAGTTGGACAGCGTACAACTGGGCACGGATTTGAACGGCGGCAGTGGTAGCCCATTCACACTTGATGATTACTTTGTCTCCTTCAACGGCCTCGACCTGTCCGCTGCCAGCGATGCTGGCCGTGCAGGCAACGCCGTTCAGGACGTGATCTACGGCCTGATGCGCGGCAACGTGGCGGGCCTGGAAGGCGTGCTCAACACCCTGCTGAGCGAGTTCAATCTGAGCACCGATTCGACCTTCGACCAACTGGCGGCTGCCGGTCTGGCGCACGCCGACACCGCGTTTGCGGCTGATATCGGTCTGGTCGGTGTGCAAGACGCTGCCCAAGACTGGGCGCTGGCGGCTTAACACGCTCTCTCAGCCTTGAACCCAATCCTGTGGGAGCGGGCTTGCTCGCGATGACCTCGCTGGCGAGTCAGCTCCCGCAGTTTGATCGGTGATTTTTCCACGGAACCCTCTTCATGACCCGGCCCAAAGCCCACGTCGCCAACGAGATGCTGGCTGCCTTGACGGCCTACAAACGTGCTTTTTTCAACATCGGCCTGTTCTCGGCCGTGATCAATTTACTGATGCTGGCCCCCGCGCTGTACATGTTGCAGGTGTACGACCGGGTGTTGGCGTCGGGCAATGAAATGACCCTGTTGATGCTGACGCTGATGATCCTCGGCCTGTTTGGCCTGATGGGCGCGTTGGAATGGGTGCGCAGCCAGGTGGTGATCCGCCTCGGCACGCAAATGGACATGCGCTTGAATCAGCGGGTCTATGACGCCGCCTTTGAGGCGCAATTAAGCACCGGCAGCCCGGCGACCGGGCAGGCGCTGAATGACCTGACCAGCCTGCGCCAGTTCGCGACCGGCAATGCGTTGTTCGCGTTTTTCGATGCGCCGTGGTTTCCGGTGTATCTGTGGGTGATCTTTATGTTCAGCCCGTGGTTGGGGCTGCTGGCCCTCGGTGGTGCGGTACTGTTGATGTTGCTGGCGTGGCTTAATCAGCGGGTGTCGCAGGGGCCGCTCAAGGCCGCCAGCGAGTTATCGGTTGAGGCCACCCAGCAGGCCAGCGCGCATTTGCGCAATGCCGAAGCGATTGAGGCGATGGGCATGCTCGCGACCTTGCGCGGCCATTGGCTGGCGCAGCACACGGCATTTTTGGCGCAGCAGAACCTGGCCAGTGAAAAAACCGCCAGTGTCGGTGCCTGGTCCAAGGGCGTACGTCTGGCCCTGCAATCACTGGTGCTGGGGCTGGGTGCATTGCTGGCGGTGCAAGGGCAAATCACCGCCGGGATGATGATCGCCGGGTCCATTTTGATGGGCCGGGTGCTGAGCCCTATCGATCAGTTGATTGGTGTGTGGAAGCAATGGACTTCAGCGCGCCTGGCCTATCAACGCCTCGAATCACTGTTGCAGGCGCATCCGGCCCGCCCGCCGCGCATGGCGCTGCCCGATCCACGGGGCGAGCTGGCGGTCGAGCAACTCAGCGCCAGCGCACCCGGAACGCGGCGTGCCACGTTGAGCAACCTGAGTTTTACCCTGCCCGCCGGGCAGGTGCTCGGTGTGATCGGCCCGTCAGGCTGCGGCAAGTCGACGTTGGCCCGCTTGCTGATTGGGGTCTGGCAGCCGCTGGCTGGCAAGGTTCGGTTAGATGGTGCGCAACTGTCGCAGTGGGACAAACAGCAACTCGGCCCCCATCTGGGGTATTTGCCTCAGGATATTCAGTTGTTTGCCGGGACCATCGCGCAAAACATCGCCCGCTTTGCCCAGGTTGATGCCGACAAGGTGTTGGCGGCGGCGCAGATGGCAGGTGTGCATTCACTGATTTTGCAAATGCCCGAAGGCTACGACACCCGCTTGGGCGACGGCGGCGCCGGGTTGTCGGGCGGGCAGAAGCAACGTATCGGCCTGGCCCGTGCCTTGTACGGCTTGCCCGCGCTGATCGTACTCGATGAACCCAACGCCAACCTTGATGAAGCCGGGGAGCAAGCCTTGCTACAGGCCATTGCCCAACTCAAACAGCTCAAGCGCACGCTGATCCTGATCACCCACAAACCCAACGTACTGACCCTCACAGATCAGCTGTTGATCCTGCGCGAAGGTCAGTTACAAGCCTTTGGCCCCACCGCCAAGGTGCTCGCCGCGCCCAAGCCCGCAGCGCCCAAACCGGCCATGAATGTGAGCTACCGACTGGGCACCGTAGAGGCGAACAAAGCATGAATGCCGCAAACGCCAAACCGCCCTATGAGGGTAACGTGCTGCAACTGGATGATCGTCGCCATGCGCGCCTGGGTTGGCTGCTGATGCTCGGCGGGTTTCTCGGGTTTCTCGCCTGGGCTGCTTTGGCGCCGCTGGACAAAGGCGTCGCGGTGTCGGGCAAGGTCATGGTGTCAGGCAATCGCAAAGTGGTGCAGCATCCCAGTGGCGGGATTGTTGAGCGCATCGACGTGCGTGATGGCGACCGTGTGCTGGCGGGGCAAGTACTGATCCGGCTCAAAGAAACGCCGTTGCTGGGTCAGGCGCAGTCGCTGCGCAGCCAGTTTTATGGCTCGTTGGCCAGCGAGGCCCGGCTCAATGCCGAGGTTGAGGGCGCTGCAAGTGTGAGTTTTCCTGCTGAGCTGATGGCGCTGCATCACGAGCCCGAAGTGGCGTCGAACCTGGCGTTGCAACAGCAGTTGTTCGCCAGCCGGCGTCAGGCGTTGCTGCTCGATCAGCAAGGCATCGGCGAAAGCATCGCCGGAGCCGAGGCGCAATTGCGCGGGGTGCGTGACTCTCAAGCCAATAAAGTGCTGCAACGCACGGCATTGGACGAGCAACTGCAAGGCCTGCGCGAGTTGGCTCGCGAAGGGTACATCCCGCGTAATCGCCTGCTGGACAGCGAGCGGGTGTACGCCCAAGTGCTGGGCTCGATCAGCGAAGACTATGGCCGCATCGGGCAATTGCAGCGTCAGGTGCAGGAGATGCGCCTGAAAATTCGCCAACTGACCGAGGAATATCAGAAAGAAGTCCGTACGCAATTGGCGGACACCCGCATACGCAGCGAAGACTTGCGCAACCGCTTGGCGTCGGCCGAGTTTGAACTGGCCAACAGCCAGTTACGCGCGCCGGTGGCGGGGATTGTGGTCGGGCTCGATGTGTTTACCGAAGGCGGGGTGATCCGGCCGGGCCAGGCCCTGATGGAAATCGTCCCGCAGGGCGAACCCTTACTGGTCGAGGCGCGGGTGCCTGTGGAATTGGCCGACAAGGTTCACGCCGGTTTGCCGGTGCAACTGATGTTCTCGGCCTTTAGCCAAAGCACCACGCCACGGGTGGCGGGCGAGGTGACGCTGGTGTCGGCAGACCGTCAGGTCGATGAGCGCACCGATGAACCCTATTACACGTTGCGGGCGCAGGTCAGCGCCGAGGGCATGGCGCAACTGGCCGGTTTGCAGATTCGCCCCGGCATGCCGGTCGAGGCCTTTGTGCGCACCGGCGAGCGCTCGATGCTGAATTACCTGTTCAAACCCTTACTGGACCGCACGCACATGGCGTTGGTGGAGGAATGAGTGTGCGTCGATTGTGCCGCGGGGTGTTGATGCTGGGCGCGGTGTTGGCCAGCCCGGTACAGGCATTGGGTTTGCTTGAAGCCTATGACTTGGCGGTGCGCAACGATCCGACCTTTCAGGCGGCGATAGAAGAGCGCGCTGCGGGCCAGGAAAACCGAGCGCTCGGGCGTTCAGCCCTGTTGCCGACGCTGGCCTGGAATTACAGCAACTCGCGCAATGAGTCTGAAGTCACGCAATCGCACACAAAGACCGACCGCGATTACCGCAGCTATGCGGCGACGTTGACCCTGCAGCAACCGCTATTGGACTACGAGGCCTATGCACGCTTTAAACAAGGCGCGGCGCAGGCCTTGCTGGCCGACGAGCGTTTTCGCAGTAAAAGCCAGTATTTGGCGGTGCGGGTTTTGAGTGCCTACAGTCAGGCCTTGTTGGCACAGGAGCGGATTGAGCTGAGCCGGGCGCAGAAACGGGCGTACAGCGAACGCCTGCAACTTAATCAACGGCTGTTAAAAGGCGGCGAGGGCACTCGCACCGATGTACTTGAAACCCAGGCGCGCCTGAGCCTGGCGGTCGCCCAGGAAATCGAAGCCCAAGACACGCTGGATGCCGCCTTGCACGAGCTGGAGGCCATGCTCGGTGAACCGTTGCAGGTGGAGCAGCTTGACCCGTTATTGCCGCACTTCGGCATTCAGCCGCTGGAGCCGCAGCGCTTTGAAAGCTGGCGCGAACTGGCCCTGGCCAATAACCCGGACCTGGCGTCGCAACAGCACGCCCTGACGTCGGCCGAGTACGAAGTGGAACGCAAGCGGGCCGGGCATCTGCCCAAGCTCAGTGTGTATGCGAGCAGTCGGCAAACCAGTTCGGACTCTGAGAGCACCTACCACCAGAAGTACGACACCAACAGCGTCGGCATCCAGCTCAGCGTGCCGTTGTTTGCCGGGGGCTCGGTGTCGGCATCGACACGCCAGGCGGCGCGGCAACTGTCGCAGGCGCAGTACGAACTGGACGCGCAAACAGCTGCGACGTTGGTGGACTTGCGCAAGCAGTACAACCTCAACAGCAGTGCGGCGGCCAAGGTGCGGGCCTACGAAATGGCCGTGCAGTCAGCCAGTGCGTTGGTCGATGCAACGCGCAAAAGCGTGAGTGGCGGGGAGCGGGTCAATCTGGATGTACTGGATGCCGAGCAGCAACTGTATAGCGCCAAGCGGGATTTGGCCGAGGCAAAGTACGCGTATTTACTGGCGCGGGTGCAACTCAAGTACTACGCGGGCTTATTGAATGACGCGGATTTGTTGCAGGTGGCGGGGTATTTTCACGTTCAGAAACCGTAGCGCGCCCATCGCGGGCAAGCCCGCTCCCACAGGGGTTCAACTTGTGGGAGCGGGCTTGCTCGCGATCAGGCTTTAGCGACGAACCAGCAACACGCCCGATTCCATGTGGTGAGTCCACGGGAACTGGTCAAACACGGCGCAACGCTCGATGCGGTGCGTGTCGTGCAGTTGGGCGATGTTTTCGGCCAGGGTCAGCGGGTTGCACGAGATGTACAGGATGTTGTCGAAGCGGCGGGTCAGTTCGCAGGTGTCCGGGTCCATGCCCGCGCGCGGCGGGTCGACGAAGACGCTGCCGAATTCGTAGCTTTTCAGGTCAATGCCCTGCAAGCGGCGGAACGGGCGGACTTCATTCAGGGCTTCGGTCAATTCTTCTGCCGACAAACGCACCAGCTTGACGTTATCCACAGCGTTGTCGCTGAGGTTGTTCAAGGCGGCGTTGACCGAGGTCTTGCTGATTTCAGTGGCCAGCACGTTGCGCACGCGGGTCGCCAAAGGCAGGGTGAAGTTGCCGTTGCCGCAGTACAGCTCGAGCAAGTCGTCGGAACGCTCGCCCAATGCTTCGTATGCCCAATTGAGCATCTTCTGGTTAACCGTGCCGTTTGGCTGGGTGAACGCGCCTTCGGGTTGTTGATAAGTGAAGGTGCGGCCCGCAATGTCGAGCTTCTCGACCACGTAATCACGGCCAATCACGACGCGCTTGCCCTTGGAGCGGCCAATCACGCTGATGTCGAGGTCTTTGGCCAACTGCTCGGCGGCGTTTTGCCAGTGTTCGTCCAGCGGGCGGTGATAGCACAAGGTAACCATGGCATCACCGGCCAAAGTGGTCTGGAACTCCACCTGGAACAGTTTGTGGCTCAGCGCTGAGCTGGCTTGCCACGCGGCCTTGAGCTGCGGCATCAACTGGTTGATGCGCAGGCTGGCAATCGGGAAGTCTTCGATCAGGATCGGCGTGCGCTTGTCATCCTGGGCGAACATCGCGTAATGGCGCTCGCCACCTTCGCGCCACAGGCGGAACTCGGCGCGCAGGCGAAAGTGCTTCAGCGGCGAGTCAAATACCTGCGGCTCAGGCGCGTCGAACGGCGCCAGCAAATCGCGCAGTCGTTGGGCCTTGGCCTCAAGTTCCAGAGTGTAGGTAGCAGAATCAAACGGCAAAGCACTCATGCGTTAAACCAACCCAGCTTGACCACAAACAGAATCGACAGAATGATCAGCGGCGCATTCAGCTCGCGAACGCGGCCCGACAGCAACTTGATCACGGTCCAGGAAATAAAGCCGAAGGCGATGCCGCTGGCGATGGAGTAGGTAAACGGCATGGCCAGCGCGGTGATCACCACAGGCGCTGCGACGGTTACGTCTTCCCAGTCGATTTCGGCCAGGCCGCTCATCATCAGCACGGCCACGAACATCAGCGCAGGTGCGGTGGCGAACGCCGGAACGCTGGCCGCCAGTGGCGAGAAGAACAGCGCCAGCAAGAACATGATGCCGACCACGATGGCGGTCAGGCCGGTACGGCCACCGGCGCTCACGCCCGCTGCCGACTCGATGTAGCTGGTGGTGGTCGAGGTGCCCAGCAACGAACCGGCCATGGCCGCGGTGCTGTCAGCGATCAGGGCGCGGCCCATTTTTGGCATGTGGCCGTCTTTGCCCATCAGGCCAGCGCGCTTGGCCACACCGATCAGGGTGCCGGAGTTGTCGAACAGGTCAACGAACAGGAAGGCGAAAATCACGCTGACCAAACCGATGTCCAGTGCGCCTTTGATGTCCAGTTGCAGGAAGGTCGGGGCCAGCGAAGGCGGCATCGACATCACGCCACCGAAGTCGGTCACGCCGAGGGCGATGGACGCAACGGTCACCGCCAGAATGCCGATCAGCACCGCACCGCGCACGCGCAGGGCTTCCAGGGCTACGATCAGGGCAAAGCCCAGGGAGGCCAGGATCACTTTTGGCTGAGACAGGTCGCCCATGCCCACCAGGGTAGCCTTGTTGGCCACCACGATACCGGCGTTACCCAGGGCGATCAGCGCCAGGAACAGGCCGATACCGGCAGCAATGGCCGAGCGCAGCGGCAGCGGGATGCTGTTGATGATCCATTCGCGGATGCGGAAGATCGACAGCAGGAAGAACAGCACCGCTGAAATAAACACCGCACCCAGCGCCACTTGCCAGGTGTGGCCCATGTGCAGGACCACGGTGTAGGTGAAGAAGGCGTTCAGGCCCATGCCCGGTGCCAGCGCGATCGGATAGTTGGCGATGATGCCCATGATTGCCGAGCCGATGGCGGCTGCCAGGCAGGTCGCGACAAACACCGCGCCTTTGTCCATCCCGGTTTCGCCGAGGATGCTCGGGTTCACGAAGAGGATGTAGGCCATCGCCAGGAAGGTGGTGATACCCGCAAGAATCTCGGTTCGCACAGTGGTGTTGTGTGCTTTGAGTTGAAACAGCCTTTCCAGCATGCCAGTCCCCGTGGCGCCACCGGCGCCGTGATTAAATCGTTTTCAACAGCAAAGCACAGACGCCTGAGGCCTGAGGTTTTTCTGTCTGTCGGAAAAAGCCGCGCATCATACCAGCAGCACGGACGTCTGGCTGCTTTGCTGACTCAACGGCGCGATGTTTTGTAACGTCGAGTGCACAGGCATACTGCGTGCCAGTTATCGGGGGGGATCCATGAAGCACACCATCAACGCTTTAATTGCCGGTTGTTGTCTGTTTATAAGCGCCGGGGCGAGCGCCGCGCCGGCGATGCCATTGAGCACCGTCGAAATTCTCAAGGTGGCGTCTAAATCAGGGGCTGTGGAGGATGTGTCGGATGGTCGCGAGCAGACCAAAATGCAGCACCGTGGGCCGCACATCAAAGTGTATGTGCTTGAACGCGGCTACGGCGGCCAGCCCACGGTGACGTTTGACGGCCAGATCATTGATGGCGTGCGCACCCCGGTGTGCAATAAAGGTGAGGGTTTGGTGACCTGCGACGGTGCGGGCACCACCGTGGGTTACGTCTACACCTTCGATTTGGGTAACAACCAGGACGGCTGGTTCCAGTTCTGTAACACGTCGCTGGTCGCGCCGTTCAAGCGCCTGCAAACGCAGCTGTATATTCGCTAACCCACTATTAAGCTGTAGTCGCTTTAGTCTTCCACCAGCCGGTCACGCTTGGCCAGGCCCGGGAACAGTTTTATCCACAGCCCGGCGATAAACAGCGTGCCCACGCCGCCCAGCACCACGGCCGGTACGGTGCCCAGCCAATGGGCGGTGGCGCCGGATTCAAACTCGCCAAGCTGGTTGGACGCGCCAATAAACAGGCCGTTGACCGCGCTGACCCGGCCGCGCATTTCATCCGGAGTTTCCAATTGCACGAACGAGGCGCGGATAACCATGCTGATCATGTCGGCCGCGCCCAGTACCACCAGCACCGCCATCGAGAACCAGAACGAGGTCGACAGCCCGAAAGCGATGGTCGCGACCCCGAATATGCCCACTGCGGTAAACATGGTGCGCCCTACCTTGCGCTCAAACGGGAAGCGCGCCAACCACAATGACATCAATAAGGCGCCCACCGCCGGGGCCGAGCGCAGCATGCCCAGGCCCCACGGGCCGGTCAGCAGAATGTCTTTGGCAAACACCGGCAGCAGCGCAGTCGCACCGCCCAGCAACACGGCGAACAGGTCCAGCGAGATGGCCCCGAGGATGTCCGGGCGGCTGCGGATAAAGCGAATCCCGGCCAGCAGCGAGTGCATCGTCGCCTTGCCTTTGTTCAGCGCCACCTGGCGGGCCGGCAGGTTGATCATTAACAGTGCGGCAATCAGGTACAGCACCACGCTGGGGCCATACACCCACACGCTGCCGAACGCATACAGTAAGCCACCAAACGCCGGGGCCACGATGGTTGCCGACTGCTGTGCGGCCTGTGCGGCGGCCACGGCGCGGGGGAACAATGCCACGGGGACGATGGAGGGCAACAAAGCCTGGGTAGTGGGCAGCTCAAATGAGCGGGCAGCACCGAGTAAAAACGCCAGGATAAAGATCATTTCACGGGTGATGCTGCCGCTCAGGCTGCTGATCGCCAAGGTCAGGGCAATCATCGCTTGCAGCGACTGGCACAGCGCGGCCACCCGGCGGCGGTCATAGCGGTCGGCCACATGCCCGGTGTGCAACATAAACAGCACGCGCGGCGCGAACTCGATCAGCCCCACCCAGCCCAGGTCCATCACGTTACCGGTCAACTGGTAGAGGTTCCAGCCAATGGCAACTGTCAGCATCTGGAAGGCGCTGGCGGTGAAGATACGGGCAAACCAAAAGGCCACAAAAGGCCGGTGATGACGTAACAGAAGCGGCTGACTGGTCATTGAAGGGTCGTGGCAGAGGGCAGGGGACGTCGAGATTATCATTTTTCTGTAACAAATAATGACTCGCCCTGACGCTTTGCGAAAACCGCCCAACGGTCATGCAAAAAAACGCCTGCGGCTATTACACGCACTTCCTGCAACTGTCTATTTCAGGGCCTGGGACAACCTGTCACGCGACAACCAGCCACATTAGCCACACGCCAAGAATGGACTACTCTTTCAGCAATGTTTGATCCAGGTCAAAGCCCGCAGGGGTTTTACTGGAATGGCCAGACGGCCTGATTCCCTTGCGTGGTGGCCAGCAGTGTGAGCGCAGATTCGCAAAGGCCATTGCTCGTGGGGCTGTTGGACACCGGCGTCCTGTCGGTGCCCTGACAACCTGATACCTGATAGAGGAAGACTTATGTTCGGTTTGGAGGCTCTCGATCTCGCCCGAATTCAGTTCGCGTTCACCGTATCGTTCCACATTCTATTTCCAGCCATCACCATCGGTCTCGCCAGTTATCTCATGGTGCTCGAAGGCATGTGGCTGAAAACCCGTGACGATACCTACCGCGACCTGTACCACTTTTGGTCGAAGATTTTTGCAGTCAACTTTGGCATGGGCGTGGTTTCTGGCCTGGTCATGGCGTACCAGTTCGGGACCAACTGGTCGCGGTTCTCGGACTTCGCAGGGGCTGTCACCGGGCCTTTGCTGACCTATGAAGTGCTCACCGCCTTCTTCCTTGAGGCCGGTTTTCTGGGCGTCATGCTGTTTGGCTGGAACCGCGTGGGTCGCGGCATGCACTTCTTCTCCACCATCATGGTGGCCGTTGGCACGCTGATTTCGACCTTCTGGATCCTGGCTTCCAACAGCTGGATGCAAACCCCGCAGGGTTTCGAAATCATTGATGGCCGGGTGATCCCGGTGGATTGGCTGGCAGTGATCTTCAACCCGTCGTTCCCTTACCGTCTGGCGCACATGGCCACGGCCGCCTTTGTGGCCACCGCCTTCTTTGTCGGCGCTTCGGCTGCCTGGCACCTGTTGCGTGGGCGCAATACGCCGGCCATTCGCCGCATGTTCTCGATGGCGATGTGGATGGCCCTGGTGGTTGCCCCCATTCAGGCGTTTATCGGTGATGCCCACGGGTTAAACACACTGAAATATCAGCCGGTGAAAATCGCTGCGATCGAAGGGCACTGGGAAAACAAGCCCGGTGAACCTACGCCGCTGATCCTGTTCGGCATCCCGAACATGAAAACCGAAACCACCGACTACAAGATCGAAGTGCCGTACCTGGGCAGTTTGATCCTGACCCATAGCCTGGACAAACAAATCCCGGCGATGAAGGACTTCCCGGCGGCTGACCGTCCTAACTCCACCATCGTGTTCTTCACGTTCCGCATCATGGTGGCGCTGGGCATGCTGATGATCGTCATCGGCCTGTGGAGCGTGTGGCTGCGCAAACGCGGCACGCTGTATGAAAACCGCTGGTTCTTGAAGCTGGTGCTGTGGATGGGGCCGTCGGGTTTGATCGCCATCCTGGCGGGCTGGTTCACCACCGAAGTCGGCCGTCAGCCGTGGGTGGTCTACGGGTTGATGCGCACCGCCGATGCGTCGTCCAACCACAGCGTGACGCAAATGAGCATCACCCTGATCATGTTTGTGCTGGTGTACTTCTCGCTGTTCGGCGTCGGTATTGGCTACATGATGCGTCTGGTGCGTAAAGGCCCGATTGCCCACGAGGGTGATGGTCAGCCTTCAGGTGGCCCAGGTCAGCAACGCACGCCTGCCCGTCCTTTGTCGGCTGCCGTTGAAGGCACCGAAGAAGGTTACAGCGACAGCCTGAAGAAGGGGAACTGAGTCATGGGTATTGATCTGCCACTTATCTGGGCAATCATCATCATCTTTGGCGTCATGATGTACGTGGTCATGGATGGCTTCGATCTCGGGATCGGCATCCTCTTCCCCTTTATCAAAGGCGAGAAAGACCGCGATGTGATGATGAACACCGTTGCCCCCGTTTGGGACGGTAACGAAACCTGGCTGGTACTGGGCGGTGCGGCGCTGTTTGGCGCCTTCCCGCTGGCTTATTCGGTGGTGCTGTCGGCGCTGTACCTGCCACTGATCCTGATGCTGGTCGGCTTGATCTTCCGCGGTGTGGCCTTTGAGTTTCGCTTCAAGGCCACGGCCGACAAGCGTCACATCTGGGATAAGGCGTTCATTTGGGGGTCGATCATCGCGACCTTCTTCCAGGGCGTGGCGCTGGGGGCCTTTATTGAAGGGATTCCGGTGGTCAACCGTGAATACGCCGGTGGCGGGCTGGACTGGTTGTCACCGTTCAGCCTGTTCTGCGGCCTCGGCCTGATCGTGGCCTACGCCTTGCTCGGCTGCACCTGGTTGATCATGAAAACCGAAGGCCCGCTGCAAGAGCGCATGCACAACCTGGGGCGGCCATTGGCAATTGCCCTGCTGGTGGTGATGGGCGTTGTCAGCCTGTGGACGCCGCTGGCGCACACAGACATTGCCGCACGCTGGTTCACCTTGCCGAACCTGTTCTGGTTCTTGCCGGTGCCGATTCTGGTGCTGGTGACTATGTACGGGCTGTTTAAGGCGATTGCGCGCAATGCCCACTACACGCCGTTCCTGCTGACCTTGCTGCTGATTTTTCTGGGTTACAGCGGTTTGGGCATCAGCTTGTGGCCGAACATCATCCCGCCGTCGATTTCGATCTGGGAGGCCGCTGCGCCGCCGCAAAGCCAAGGCTTTATGCTGGTGGGCACCTTGTTCATCCTGCCGTTTATCCTGGGTTACACCTACTGGAGCTACTACGTGTTCCGCGGCAAAGTCACCCACGAAGACGGTTACCACTAGTTGCAAGTGCCGCTGCGCCCCACCGGGCGCAGCCTTTTCTCAGAGGAGTGCCTGAACATGGCTGGCAAAGACTATTTAAACGACGTGCAAGCGTGTGAGAAAAAGCCGCTGTGGCAACGCATTGGTTGGTTGGTGTTGATCTGGACCGCCAGCGTGGCGAGCCTGGCTGTATTTGCCATGCTGATCCGCCTGTTCATGACCGCGGCGGGCATGAAAAGCCATTGAACAACTACGGTAGGAGCGAGCTTGTCTCGCGATCTTTTGAGTGGTTAAAAGATCGCGAGGCAAGCTCGCTCCTACAGGGTTTTTACAGTTATTTACGCGCCTTGAGGATGACGAATTTAGGCGTGGCCGCCACTTGCTCAACCCCTCGAAACAACTTGGCCAGCTTACTGTGATAACCCAAGTGGCGATTGCCCACGATATACAGTGCGCCACCCACCACCAGCGCTTCACGGGCTTGCTGGAACATGCGCCAGGCTAAAAAGTCGCCCACCACTTGTTGCTGGTGAAACGGCGGATTGCACAACACCACGTCCAATGAGTTCGGCGCCTGCCCTGCCAGGCCGTCGCCTGCACGTACCGTCACGTCGCGATCACCCAGTGCCGCCTGCCAGTTCTCCTGCGCCGATTGCACTGCCATAAACGATTCATCGACCAGCGTGTAGTGTGCCTGTGGGTTGTTCAGGGCACTGGCGATGGCCAGCACGCCATTACCACAGCCCAAGTCAGCCACACGGGCCGAGCCCAGGTTGGTCGGCAGGTGTGGCAAAAACGCTCGCGTGCCAATATCCAGCCCTTCACGGCAGAACACGTTGGCGTGGTTGAGCAGCTCGATAGCAGGCTTGTCCAGCGAGTAACGTGAAGGGTAGGGCGAGGTAAACGGTCCAAGACCCTGTGCCGTCGCCACCAGCAAGCGAGCTTTTTTGACCGCCAGCGAGGCTTGCACCGGGCCGATATAGCGCTCCAGCAAATCCCCTGCCGCACGCGGTAAGTGTTTGATCATGGCACCTGCAATCACCTGTGTGCCCGGAGCCAATTGCCCTTGCAGGCGAATCAGTTGCTCTTCCAGCAACGCCAGGGTTTTTGGCACCCGCACCAGTACGCAGTCGAATGGGCCTACCAGTGGCTGGCTGGCGGGAATGATCGACACCGCATCAAATGCATGGCCGTTGCGCACCAGATTCTTTTCCAGGCCTTGAATGGCCAGGAACGAGTCACTGCTGCTGGTGACGTGCATCGTACTGACCAGGCTGACGGCCAAGGCCCCAAAGCTGTCGTTGAGCACCAATATCCGGCTATTGGCCGGCAGCGCCAATTCGGCCACGTGGTTGAGCAAATACTCATCCGCAGCGTCGAAGGCCTGGAGTGGCTCATTCTGTTGTTCAGGCTGGCGGATCAAGTGGAGTTGGGCGAAAGGACTTTCGAGCGCAGGCATCTATACAAACTCTGGGGCATCGACAGCGGCTTGAATTGAGCACAAAGGCAGTCAAGCAGCCATGGAGGCCGTGGCATTTTCAGGTGCTGGCGATTTTACGTTTTTTTACCAGAGATTGCCCGACGCTTTTGGTCTGGGTACTGATTATTCAAGGGGGAGGGCCCCCTTAAAGAAGACCGCATTTGGCCGCGATCACCACGGCAGACGTCTTGTTGGTGGCGCCCATTTTTCGCATTGCACTGCTGATGTGAAAGTTTACGGTTCGCGGTGTCAGACTCAGGATCATGGCAATGTCAGACGCCGTTTTGCCTTGGGCGGTCCATTTCAGGATCTCTGACTCGCGCGTAGAAAGGTGATTGCCGGGGTCATTTAGGCGCATGTTCAGAAAGAATTTTTCGTACATCGCGGTGTGCAACTGGTGGCATAGCCATAGCAAGTCGCCCACCTTGTCATCGAACTCCTCGACTGAAACAGGTGAGTTGCGTCGGGTCAGGCTCAATATGCTGAGTGTTCCTTTGGCGTCGTGAGCCGATAGCGACCAGCCGTAGTTGATGCCATAGGATCGTGTAACTTCTTTGAGTTCAGGCGTTTCACTAAACAATTGTTGGTCCCATACCAACGGATCAATACACTTTCTAAAATGGTTTTCTATTGGATTTTTACGGTTGGTACAACAGGCATCGAAAGTTTCAATGAACTCAATTGGGTGATTAGTTAGTATCTTCCTATCTGTTTGAGGGCTTCCATGTTGTGGCGCCATTCGGAACAGAAAGCTATCAAAGCCGCATAGTTCAATCCGATTGCGTGCATAAGTGAGTAAGGTGGATTCACCCTTTTGGGTAAGTTCCTGTTTTGTATAAAAACGATTGGCAGTACCCATAATGCGTGGGGCTCCCAGAAGGTGGATCCAATGTGAAGTTTTATAGTAGTTCATAATTCTCAAGAGTATGTAGGATTTTTCGCGATCTATTTTAAGAGTAATTGCTCTAGTCTTTTAAGTGTCTGAAGGTTTAACGGTTTTCTCACGCGTGTTGTAGGTTTGTTTTTTTGACGCCATTTTTTGGTTGAGGATTAGTGTGAAAGCATTGTTTAAAGCTGACAGCGCTAAACATCACTAACAACTCGTTACACATTTCTGTACGAGTACGAGATCCTCTCTGTTTCTCCTATGAATTCAAAGCCATCACAAACCGTCGGTGTTCCTCCTCGCGTGTTTGCGCGACACTAGAGCCATCAGCCCAATGGAGCGCCCCATGACCGCCAGCGCAGAAAAATTCACCCGCCAGACGCTGCTCGATGTTAAACCCCTGACCCCCAACCTGTTTACCTTGCGCACCACCCGCGACCAAGGGTTTCGCTTTCGCGCAGGGCAGTTTGCAAGGCTGGGCGTGACCAAGGCCGACGGCACTACGGTGTGGCGTGCCTACTCCATGGTGTCTTCCCCGTATGACGAATTTTTGGAGTTCTTTTCAATCGTGGTGCCGGGGGGGGAGTTCACCAGTGAGCTGAGCCGCTTACAGGTGGGTGATACCTTGCTGGTAGACCGCCAGGCCTTTGGTTACCTAACCCTGGACCGTTTTGTCGATGGCCGTGACCTGTGGTTGCTGGCGACGGGAACCGGTATCGCACCGTTCGTCTCGATCCTGCAAGACTTTGAAGTATGGGAAAAATTTGAACGCATCGTATTGGTGTACAGCGCCCGGGAAGCACGTGAACTGGCGTATCAGGATTTAATCACCGAATTGAGCTCGCGCGATTACCTTGCCGAACATGCGCATAAACTGACCTATATACCGGTAGTGACCCGTGAGCAAATACCGGGGGCGTTAAACGGACGTATAACAACGCTAATCGAAAGCGGTGAACTTGAACGTGCAGTGGGTCTTGAACTAACGCCGGAACACTCGCGGGTCATGTTGTGCGGTAATCCGCAAATGATTGATGACATACGCAAGTTATTGAAAGCACGCAATCTGCAACTAAGCCTTTCGCGTCGCCCTGGGCAAGTTGCGGTAGAGAACTATTGGTAGTTTAACTAAATAAACGCTTTAACAAACAACGGCGTTTTTAAACGCCGTTGTTTAAGTCCAAACCTTTAGGGCCGGTTCTTTTGTTCTTTGAGCAGGTCGCGGATCTCACCCAACAGCTCTTCTTCTTTAGAAGGCAGTGGCGGGGTGCTTGGGGCAACTTCTTCTTGACGGCGCAGGCGGTTGATCGCCTTGACGCCCAAGAAGATGGCAAACGCCACAATCACAAAGTCGATGACGGTCTGAATGAACTTGCCATAAGCCAATACCACCGCCGGGGCGTCACCGGCCGCCGCTTTGAGCGTAATAGCCAGGTCCGAGAAGTCCACGCCGCCAATCAACAGCCCCAAAGGCGGCATGACCACATCGCCGACGAAGGATGAAACGATTTTGCCGAACGCAGCGCCGATGATGATGCCCACGGCCATATCGACCACGTTCCCTTTGACCGCGAAGGCCTTGAACTCACTTAAGACGCTCATTGGTTATTCCTTGTTACAGATGAGGTTGGTAGATGCAGTGTAAATCAGCCTTGCGCATCTCGCCTGCCAGGCCACTTGCAATCTCATGGGTTGACCCGCAAGCGACGTATAAGTTTAAACGTTTCAGCGCCTAACGCCTTTAGCGTCTTCAGGCCAGCCTTTTTTCTTAATAGGGCGGTTCAGGCCTTTCAATTTAGAGAACCCCCCCCCGCGCCTCTAACCTTTGCGCAACGTAGCGACCTACGTAGCTAATAACCAGAGGACACGTGCATGACCACCCCTTTCGGCCTTGGGCCCCGTACCCAACGACGCCTGCTTAGTGCGTTGAGCATCAGCCTGCTATCGGTTTCCGTTCACGCCGCTACCTTGACCCGCGATAACGGCGCGGCGGTCGGTGATAACCAAAACTCACAAACGGCCGGCGCCAATGGCCCCGTGTTGCTGCAAGACGTACAACTGCTGCAAAAGCTGCAGCGCTTTGACCGCGAGCGTATCCCTGAGCGCGTGGTGCATGCCCGGGGCACCGGCGCCCACGGCAGCTTCACCGTGACCAACGACCTCAGTGACCTGACCAAAGCCCGGGTGTTTGCAGCCGGCGAAACCACACCTGTGTTTGTGCGCTTCTCGGCGGTGGTCCACGGTAACCACTCCCCGGAAACCCTGCGTGACCCGCGTGGCTTCGCCACCAAGTTCTATACCGCAGACGGCAACTGGGACCTGGTGGGCAACAACTTCCCGACGTTCTTTATTCGTGATGCGATCAAGTTCCCGGACATGGTGCACGCGTTTAAGCCCGACCCGCGCACCAACCTTGACGATGACTCGCGGCGCTTTGATTTCTTCTCCCATGTGCCTGAAGCCACGCGCACCTTGACCGAGCTGTATTCCGACTCCGGCACCCCGGCCAGCTACCGCGAAATGGACGGCAATGGTGTACACGCCTACAAACTGGTGAATGCCAAGGGCGAAGTGCACTACGTGAAGTTCCACTGGAAGAGCCTGCAAGGCATTCACAACCTCGACCCTAAAGAAGTCACCCAGGTGCAGGGCCGTGACTACAGCCACATGACCCACGACCTGGTCACGCACATCAACCAGGGCGACTTCCCCAAGTGGGATTTGTACGTGCAAGTGCTCACGCCTGAAGACTTGAAGTCGTTCGACTTTGACCCGCTGGACGCGACCAAAATCTGGCCGAACGTGCCAGAGCGCAAAGTCGGCCAGATGGTGCTGAACCGCAACCCGGCCAACGTCTTCCAGGAAACCGAGCAAGTGGCCATGGCGCCGGCTAACCTGGTGCCAGGCATCGAGCCGTCTGAAGACCGTTTGCTGCAAGGTCGGGTGTTCTCCTACGCCGACACGCAAATGTACCGTTTGGGCGCCAACGCCCTGCAATTGCCGATCAACGCCCCACGGGTGACGGTCAACAACGGCAATCAGGACGGCGCCATGAACACCGGTCACAGCACCTCGGGCGTGAACTACCAGCCAAGCCGACTGGAGCCGCGTGAAGAGCCGCAAACCGCGCGTTACAGCCAAATGCCGCTGTCGGGCACGACCCAGCAGGCGAAGATCCAGCGTGAGCAGAACTTCAAACAGGCAGGCGATCTTTACCGTTCATACAGCAAGAAAGAGCGCCAGGACCTGATTGAAAACTTCGGCGGCTCGTTGGCCACCACCGATGACGTCAGCAAGCACATCATCCTGTCGTTCCTTTATAAGGCAGACCCGGAGTACGGCACCGGCGTGACCAAAGTGGCCAAAGGCGACCTGGCACGGGTCAAGGCGCTGGCGGCCAAGCTGGTGGATTAACCTTCGCCGGTCGTTGTAGGAGCGAGCTCGCCTCGCGATCTTTTAAAGATCAAAAGATCGCGAGCAAGCTCGCTCCTACCTGGATCTGTGACCTCTGACAGGTAGCGTACACATGCGGATTTTTGCTTTAGCTACGATGCTGCTGTTGAGTGGGTGGGCACTTGCCGACCAGCCCGACACCCAGACCCAACTCAAGGGCTACTACTTCGACGCCGCCCGGCGTGGCGACGTGGTCATGCTCGACACCTTCATCGACTCGCACTTTGACCTCGATGCCCAGGACAGCAAAGGCTACACCGCCTTGATTCTTGCGGCTTATAACGGCCATGCAGAGGCCGTCGAGCACTTGCTCAAGGCGGGCGCCAATGCCTGCGCGCAAGACCTGCGCGGCAATACCGCGCTGATGGGCGCCATTTTCAAAGGCGAATTCAAGATCGCCCGGCGGCTGATGAACACCGACTGCAACCCCGATCAGCGCAACGGCGCGGGACAGACCGCGGCCATGTTTGCCGGGTTGTTCAAGCGGGTCGAACTGCTCAACGATCTATCCCAAAAAGGCGCCGACCTGAATGCCAAGGATGCCCAAGGCAATACCGCCGCTCAGCTGATCAAGGGCGAAATCCGCATGCCTGAGTCGCACTGATCGCCGCCTTGTGGGCTATCATCGCGGTTTTTGTGCGGAGTTCAGATGGCCAAGCCTAAGCGCATTTACGGCTGTACCGAGTGCGGTGCAACTTTCCCCAAGTGGGCCGGGCAGTGCGCAGAGTGCGGCGTCTGGAATACCCTGGTAGAAACCGTTGTTGAAAGCGGCGCTGCTGCGCCTCCCAGTGGCCGCACCGGCTGGACCGGGCAACAGGCGCAAATCAAAACCCTGGCCGAAGTCAGCATCGAAGAAATCCCGCGTTTTTCGACCGCCTCCGGCGAGCTCGACCGGGTGCTCGGCGGCGGTCTGGTCGACGGCTCTGTGGTGCTGATCGGCGGTGATCCCGGTATCGGCAAGTCAACCATCCTTCTGCAAACCTTGTGTCAGATGGCCACGCGCATGCCCGCGCTGTACGTCACCGGCGAAGAATCCCAGCAACAAGTGGCCATGCGCGCCCGGCGTCTGGGCTTGCCGCAGGACCAGCTCAAGGTCATGACCGAAACCTGCATCGAAAACATTATCGCCACGGCCAAGCTCGAAAAGCCCAAGGTCATGGTGATCGACTCGATCCAGACCATCTTCACCGAACAGCTGCAATCGGCACCGGGCGGCGTGTCGCAAGTGCGCGAGAGCGCGGCGTTGCTGGTGCGTTATGCCAAGTCCAGCGGCACGGCGATCTTTCTGGTCGGCCACGTGACCAAAGAGGGCGCTCTCGCTGGCCCCCGCGTGCTGGAGCACATGGTCGACACCGTATTGTATTTCGAAGGTGAATCCGACGGGCGGTTACGTTTGCTGCGCGCGGTGAAAAACCGTTTCGGTGCGGTCAACGAACTGGGCGTTTTCGGCATGACCGACAAAGGCCTGAAAGAAGTCTCCAACCCGTCTGCGATCTTCCTGACGCGAGCTCAAGAAGAAGTCCCGGGCAGCGTGGTAATGGCCACGTGGGAAGGGACACGGCCGATGCTGGTTGAAGTACAAGCGCTGGTGGACGACAGCCACATGTCCAACCCGCGCCGCGTGACCTTGGGCCTCGATCAAAACCGGCTGGCCATGTTGCTGGCGGTGCTGCACCGCCATGGCGGCATCCCGACCCACGACCAGGACGTGTTCCTCAACGTGGTGGGCGGGGTCAAAGTGCTGGAAACCGCGTCAGACCTGGCCTTGATGGCCGCCGTCATGTCCAGTTTGCGCAACCGCCCGCTGCCCCACGACTTGCTGGTGTTTGGCGAAGTCGGCCTGTCAGGTGAAGTACGCCCGGTGCCGAGCGGCCAAGAGCGTTTGAAAGAAGCCGCCAAACACGGCTTTAAACGCGCCATCGTGCCCAAAGGCAACGCCCCCAAAGAATCCCCGCCGGGTCTCACTATCATTGCGGTGACCCGTCTGGAACAAGCGCTGGATGCGTTGTTTGAATAGCGTTTTAAATGTGTAAATAAATCTGCAATAGGCGCGTTGTGGTTTGTCTGTTAACGTCGGTTTTAGCCCGTATTTATAGGCTGTAGTCTATAAATAATATGTGCAAAAAAATCTGCAAAAGAGACCGGCCATGACCGACCTGTACACCTCCATTAGTTGGCTTGAGCCGTTGCTGTTCGAACCTGTCCCTGTGGATATGGTTGAGATGGCAGATCAAATGCTGACCCTCAAGGGCCGGCTCGAAGGGCTTTACCCGGCAGAGACCCGTGAGCGTATTGGCCGGCTCTTGCAACTGACCAACAGCTTTTATTCAAACCTGATTGAAGGGCAGTACACCGAGCCCAAGGTGATCGAGCAAAAAGCGCAGATCAAACGCTCGGCCAAGCAGTTAACTGAAATCGCGACGTCACACGTTCACGTTCAACGCGCATTTGAACGCATCATTGATCGGGATGGAGGGGCTGACTGGGCAGATCTTTTTGCCGTGAATTTTGTCTCTCTCATTCATCGCGGCCTGTTCCGTGATGCCAGTGAGCAAGAACTGCACATTGATGGGTTAAAGGCGCCGATGGTGCCCGGACAACTCAGAGACATGGCCGGGCTCAATGTGTCCGTCGGTCAGCATGAGGCGCCGGCTTATCAGGCGGTGCGCCCGATGCTTGAGCGCATGCAGGTTGTGTATGGGCGGTTGGCCGATCCCCGCTATCGGTTGATCGCCACATTGGCTTATCACCACCGCCTGGCGTGGGTGCATCCCTTCCCCGATGGCAATGGTCGGGTGGTGCGCATGGTCACGCATTTACAGCTCTTGAAGTTGGGGCTTGCCTCACCCTTGTGGTCGCTGTCCCGTGGGCTGGCTCGCGAGCACGAAGCGTATTACCAGCACCTGGCCCAGGCGGACCAGCATCGCCAGGGCGATCTGGACGGGCGAGGGCAATTGTCTTTAAAAGCCTTGCAGGCTTTCGTGCGTTTTATGCTGCGCACCTGCATCGACCAGATGAGTTACATGCTGGAGGCGCTGGACCGTGATGCATTACGCGCGCGACTTGAACGGGCGGTCGCTTTCGATGAGCGATTTATGGCCGCAGAGATCAAGCCGCAAATTGCCCGCGCCTTGCATATCCTGATCACTCAGGGGGCTGTAGCGCGTAATGACTTCAAAGTGTTCATGGGGTTGGGTGAGCGAACCGCGATCAATCAATTAAAGAAGCTCGTGCAGTTGGGTGTGGTAGACAGCCCGTCGCCAAAATCACGGCTGATCTATCCAGGTTTTCCGGTGTGGTTCGCGCAACTGGTTTTCCCTGATCTGCATCGACGCTTTATTTAAGTGAACGCCCAGCATAAATCTGCAAAAGAAGGCTCTAGACCAAGGTAAGGGGGTGGTCTTTAGAGTCAGGAGCGCTACACTCCGAGAGCGGTACTTCTTGTCCAACTGGCCGGAATATAAAAATGAATAATAAAAATAGCCTGCTACGCCACATCCCGTGGCTGGTGCTGGCAATTGTAGGAGCCTGCGCCCTTGGCGTGGTGGCATTACGCCGGGGAGAGGCGATCAACGCGCTGTGGATTGTAGTTGCAGCGGTGGCTATCTACCTGGTCGCGTACCGTTATTACAGTCTGTTCATTGCCACTCGCGTGATGCAGCTGGATCCCAACCGGGCAACGCCTGCGGTGCTCAATAACGATGGTCTGGACTACGTGCCGACCAACAAACACATCCTTTTCGGACACCACTTTGCCGCCATCGCCGGCGCTGGCCCCTTGGTCGGCCCCGTACTGGCTGCGCAAATGGGCTACCTGCCCGGCACACTGTGGCTGATTGCCGGTGTGGTACTGGCGGGCGCGGTTCAAGATTTCATGGTCTTGTTCATGTCCACACGTCGCAACGGTCGCTCTTTGGGCGACATGGTGCGCGAAGAAATGGGCAAGGTGCCTGGCACCATCGCGCTGTTTGGCTGCTTCCTGATCATGATCATCATCCTCGCGGTGCTGGCGTTGATCGTGGTTAAAGCCTTGGCCGAAAGCCCGTGGGGCATGTTCACGGTGATGGCGACCATCCCGATTGCGATGTTTATGGGCGTTTACATGCGCTATATCCGTCCGGGTCGCATCGGTGAAATCTCGATCATCGGCGTGCTGCTGTTGCTCGGTTCGATCTGGCTCGGCGGGCAAATCGCAGCGAGCCCGGAGTGGGCCCACGTGTTCACCTTCACGGGTGTGCAAATCACCTGGATGCTGATCGGCTATGGCTTTGTGGCAGCGGTCTTGCCGGTGTGGCTGGTACTTGCACCGCGTGACTACCTGTCGACCTTCCTCAAAATCGGCACCATCATCGCGCTGGCCATCGGCATTCTGATCACCATGCCCGAGCTGAAAATGCCGGCCGTGACTCAGTTCATCGACGGCAATGGCCCGGTCTGGAAAGGCGGTCTGTTCCCGTTCCTGTTCATCACCATTGCCTGCGGCGCGGTGTCGGGTTTCCACGCACTGATCTCCTCGGGTACTACCCCTAAACTGCTGGATAACGAAGCCAACGCCCGTTACATCGGCTACGGCGGCATGCTGATGGAGTCCTTCGTGGCCATCATGGCAATGGTTGCCGCTTCGGTGATCGAGCCGGGTGTGTACTTCGCCATGAACAGCCCGCCTGCCATTGTGGGGGGTGACGTGGTGACCGTGGCGCAAACCGTGACCAGCTGGGGCTTTGCCATTACCCCGGATGCGTTGACTGCGTTGGCCAAAGACATCGGTGAAACCACCGTACTGGCCCGTGCAGGCGGCGCTCCTACACTGGCCGTGGGTATCGCGCAGATCCTGCACCACGTGTTGCCGGGCGAAAACACCATGGCGTTCTGGTATCACTTCGCCATTCTGTTTGAAGCCTTGTTTATTTTGACCGCTGTCGACGCCGGTACCCGTGCCGGTCGCTTCATGCTGCAAGACCTGTTGGGCAGCTTCGTGCCAGCGCTCAAGCGCACCGAATCCTGGCCGGCCAACCTCATTGCGACCGCAGGCTGCGTGGCGATGTGGGGGTACTTGCTGTACCAAGGCGTGATCGACCCGTTGGGCGGCATCAACACCCTCTGGCCGCTGTTCGGTATCTCTAACCAGATGCTGGCGGGTATCGCGCTGATGCTGGCGACGGTTGTGCTGATCAAAATGAAGCGTCAACGCTACATCTGGGTCACCATGCTGCCAGCGGTCTGGCTGCTGATCTGCACCACCACCGCAGGCTTCATCAAGCTGTTCGACGCTAACCCGGCGGTCGGCTTCCTGTCGCTGGCGAAAAAATACAGCACGGCGCTGGACGCAGGCCAAGTGATTGCCCCGGCGAAAAACATCGACCAGATGCAGCACGTCATCATCAACGCGTACACCAACGCGGGCCTGACCGTACTGTTCCTGTTCGTGGTGTTCAGCATCCTGTTCTACGCGCTCAAAGTCGGCGTCGCCGCTTGGGGCAACAAAGAGCGGACGGACAAAGAAACGCCCTTCAAGGCGATGCCCGATGCACGATAGAGGAATGCAGCCATGTTCAATGACCTGAGTCGCCTCGGTAAATACCTCGGTCAGGCCGCGCGCCTGATGGTCGGCATGCCCGACTACGACAACTACGTCGAGCATATGCAAACCAATCACCCGGACAAGCCGGTGATGAGCTACGAGGCGTTCTTCCGAGAGCGCCAGGAAGCCCGTTACGGCGGCAAGAGCGGGCCCAAGTGCTGTTAACCCGTTAAGGGCTAGCGGTAGCTGACTGTGGGGGCGGGCTTGCTCGCGATAGGAGCGCTGAGGTGTACCAAATACACCGCATCGCCAGAATCGCGAGCAAGCCCGCTCCCACATTTATTGTGTGTTCAAAAGGAGACCCTGCATGTCATCTCCCATCCCCGTCACCATCCTTAGCGGGTTTCTGGGTGCCGGTAAAACCACGTTGTTGCGTTACCTGCTTAAAGCCGAACACGGGCTGAAAATTGCCGTGATCGAAAACGAATTCAGCGATGCCGGTATCGACACCCAATTGCTGGGCGACGAGCCGGTGCAAGTCATGACCCTGGCCAATGGCTGCGTGTGCTGCACCATCCACACCGACCTGACCAAAGCCCTGTACCTGCTGCTCGAGCGGCTGGACAGTGGCGAAATTGCCTTTGACCGTTTAGTGATCGAATGCACCGGCCTGGCCGACCCGGCCCCGGTGGCGCAAACCTTCTTTATTGATGAAGAGCTGCGCGAGCGCTACTTGCTCGACGGCATCATCACCTTGGTCGACGCTGCCCATGCCGACGTGCACCTGAGCCAAACCATCGCCCAGGCCCAGATCGGCTTTGCCGACCGCTTACTGGTGAGCAAACGTGACCTGGTTGACGACGCCACGTTTGATGCGCTGTGCGAACGCCTGACCCGGATCAACCGGCGCGCCCCGATTCGCGTGGTTGAGCACGGCAAAATCGACCTGGCGCAACTGCTCGATGTGCGCGGGTTTAACTTGAATGCCGACCTGGGCGGCGGCTTGAGCTTGCGCCCGGTGCCACCGGCGACCTCGGTTGACCGTATCTCCAGCCTGGTACTGCGTACCGACAAACCGCTGGATATCGACAGCCTCAGCACGTTCATGAACGACCTGCTCGAAAGCCACGGTAAACAACTGTTGCGCTACAAAGGCGTGCTCAACATCGCAGGCGAAGAGCGCCGGTTGGTGTTCCAGGGCGTGCTCAAGCTGTACGGCTTTGACTGGGACACCGAATGGGCCGAAGGCGAGGCCCGAGAAAGCGTGATGGTGTTTATTGCCGATGACCTGCCCGAGGCCAAGATTCGCGAAGGTTTTGCACAACTGACCCTTTAATGCAGACGGTGTGTACGCCCACGAAATTGCGGGATGTTTCGCACAGCTTTGCCAATTGCTGAGGCAGCAGGGCGGCGCCTATAGTCAGCGCTCGCCCAAATGGGTGACCGGGTTTGGCGACCTGGAAGGTGCTAAGAATTGCTATATGTGGCAGAGCGTGTATTTTTGCTCGCTGTGCTTTATGGCAGCTGTACGTGGGAGATCTTCGGATCTGCCGGGTTTTCTTAGCTTTGACCGGTTCGCCAACCCGCGTACAGCGGCCACCTGTTTTCGTTTGGCGACGAAGACAGATGGCTCAACTCTAAAGCAAAGAGATTTACTTATGACTAATTCACCGTACATCCCGCTGACTGCCATCGACTGCACCATCCCTGCCTTGCTGATCGACCGCAACGCCCCGCTCGACGTCTTGCACGCTAACGCCACCGCCCGCGTACTGGCGGTGACCCAACTGATGGAAACCTTCTCTAGCCGCGACGTCCAGGACGCTGACGCCATCGACCTCAAACAGCTTGCCACCACCGCCATGATCTTGCTGCGCGACGGCTGCGACCTGCTCAACGTCTTGGGCTGGCGCTTACAGCCGACCTGACCCAATCCCTGCGGCAGCTCCTACAGAGGGTGTGTACGCCCACGAAATTGCGGGATGTTTCGCACAGCTTTGCCAATTGCTGAGGCAGCAGGGCGGCGCCTATAGTCAGCGCTCGCCCAAATGGGTGACCGGGTTTGGCGACTTGGAACGTTCTCAATGAAATGCGTAATTGCTATATATGGCCGAGCGTGTATTTTTGCTCGCTGTGCTTTATGGCAGCTGTGCGTGGGAGATCTTCGGATCTGCCGGAGTTGAGGTCGACCGGTTCGCCAACCCGCGTACAGCGGCCACCCAGTTTCGTTTGGCGACGAAGTGGGTGGTTTACAGCCGACCTTTATGAGATTCATCCATGACTAATTCACCGTACATCCCGCTGACTGCCATCGACTGCACCATCCCTGCCTTGCTGATCGACCGCAACGCCCCGCTTGACGTCTTGCACGCCAACGCCACCGCCCGCGTACTGGCGGTGACGCAACTGATGGAAACCTTCTCTAGCCGCGACGTTCAGGACGCCGACGCCATCGACCTCAAACAACTCGCCACCACCGCCATGATTTTGCTGCGCGACGGCTGCGACCTGCTCAACGTCTTGGGCTGGCGCTTACAGCCGACCTGACCCGGCCACTTATGGGTGTGCTGACTGCACGTGAAGCTCCACGCCTATTGCACGCATGACTTTCACCACGGTGTCGAAGCGAGGCTTGGCCCCTGGGGCGAAGGCCTTGTACAAGCTGGCACGACCGAGGCCTGAGTCTTTGGCGATTTGCGCCATACCTCGGGCTTTGGCCACGTAACCAACGGCACGAATCAGTTCATCGGTATCGCCGTCGGCAAGTACCTGGGAGAGGTACTCGCTGATGGCTTCATCACTATCGAGCAGCGCCGCCATGTCGAACGCAATAGGGGTGTTAGGCATCTCAGACCTCCTTAGCCATCGACGCAAAGGATTTCGTTTGCTGGATGATGTAATTCATTGTTATGAGTGTATCCGTGCGGAGACAGATGGCAAGTCTACACGGCTTCGCACCCCAGAGAGCTCCGGCTGTCGTTTTACTGTAGGAGCGAGCTCGTCTCGCGATCTTTTGATCTTTAAAAGATCGCGAGGCAAGCTCGCTCTTATCAAACATAAAATAAGCGATTGATTTTAAAGGCTTTGTAGGAGCGAGCTTGCTCGCGATCTTTTGATCTTGATCTAAAAGGCCCCATTAAACCA
>NZ_WIVZ01000050.1:0-34219 GCF_009600325.1 Pseudomonas sp. FSL R10-2189 | reverse complement strand
AGTGAGATTGGTCAACTGCTGCCGCATCAGTGGGCGCAAGCCCTAACTTACGCAAGGTGAGTTGGGCGGACGCTTACAAATAAAGCGGTAAAAGTGTGAAGCGATTGATCAACTCTCCTACGGGAATGGCGCCTCCCAGACGCTCAGACAGAGCCCCTAAGCAGCATGGCAAAATGGAACCACAGGTACGCGAGTAGCTACCGAAGAGCTCGTGGCTTGACACGCGGTATCCTGGATTGGCCGCTAGCTTGTGATAGCGCACGGCCAGGCTGTAGAGCGACTCATCCGGGAACGGCTGGGGGAAGAACAGAAGGTTAGCCACTGCCTTGAGCTCCCGATCCTCATGTCACCAGGAGGAATCCCTATCCACCCAGCCGCGCTGTTCGAGCTGAGCCTGAAGGTCTTCGTCCTTCGAAAAATGCACGTTAGCTAATGCTCCGTCAGCAACCGGGACCACGGTACGACCCGTAGCCTTCGATGCCGATTTATCCTTGGCTTGAGGTGGAGGAGTGATCGCGGCCTGGGTAAGTAGCGAAAGATGAGCTCTGTCGGCCCGGCGAGCCAAGTCGTAGTTCATCATCTGGGCGATCTGGTCTTTTGTAGGCATCATGTCCTCGAAGTCAGCAATCTGAAGAGGATCACCGCTTCGTAGAGCCTCGATGGGCTTGTGTAGAAGCCTCATTTGATTGTCATACACCTGCTGAAGCACCGCTGGCGTAATAGCGTCGAGGCCCTCCCAAATTACATGACGCTGCGCAAGCATAAGCAGTTTCGCTAGGAAATCAGTATTGCCTTGGGCGAGATCATAGATCTTGGACAAGAGCTCCTTCGTCAGGGGGGCGCATGATGCCGTCCAGTCATAGGCCCAGAGTTGGGACACCAAGTGCTCCCAAAACGGATCGTCTTCGCTGAATCGGTCAAAAGCGATGGGTCCCATCCCCGCCGCTCTTCGGGCGTTGCGCAGCACACCAGAAAACAGCGGGAGCATTGCGTTGGTCCCTACATACACCAGCGGAACGCCTGCATCGTTGGATAAAGTTACGAAGAAATTCAGCAACTTTTCCCGATCCTGTCCCCCCCGCGAGGAGCAAAGATGCTGCATTTCATCAATGATCAAAGCACCAATGAAAAAGGTTTTGCACAGCTGACTGATGTGCTGGAGCATTACGCTGATGCTGTTGCCAGAACCGCCCCTGCGCGAGTATTTGTCGACTCCTAACGCAGCATCCAACGCTGAGAAGAATGCTGCACAGAAACCGCGCAACGAGCCGTCATGAGGGCACTCAATCTTTAGCCACACGACCTGGGTTTCGATGAGAATGGCGTCTTTATATCTGCTGTGGCTGATCACCTGCGGATAAAGCCTTGCGATGGAATTGAGCGCTGTGGTCTTACCCATACCACTCAAGCCGATGAGCGTCATCGTCTCAGCGGTGGACATGAATCCGTGGCCCTTGGCCTCCGCTGAGGAAGGCAGCCGATGCCTAACAGATGAGGCCAACAGCGGATTGCGTCCCATATATCCGTAGCGAATCAGCTGGCTGAAAAGGTCTTCAAGGCGCAGGTGAATTTCGAATGGAACAACAACATCTTTCAGCCGGTTGATCCCATGACCGCGAAGCTTCGGTGGCAACGCTCGTTCGGCCTCGTCGGGCTTCGGCGGAAGGTTCCCAACGCGCCTGACCACATCTACATCCGACAGAATTCTAGGCAAGCATTCGATCAGCGGGTTGCCATCGTACTGAGGCATGCCTGTAGGAATGTATTCTGCGGGGGAGAACGTCAAATCGTTCATGTCTCAGCCTCGCTTCCCTCGCTGACGACTAGTTTCAGAAACGCCGCGCTTCTCGCGGAACTGGGCCTGCCGGTGACTAGCTTAGAATTTTCTGCCACAGGAGGTATGTTATCCACAACGCGTAGCTGATTCAGATCAGCGGTATGGGAATCGCGCTCGGTCTGAGCTTCGGTAGCACGCTTGGCACGTTTGTCCCGCTTGAAATCTGCATTCGATTTCGGGTCACCCTGAGCGACACGTTTGGATTTGGCCCGGTCAAAGATTTCCTCTTGCCGCCCCCTTACCAGCGCCGCAGTATTATCACTGTCATAACGGGCATCCGGCGAAACTTGGTTCAGGACATGGATCATATCAAGAACCTCCTCCATACGGAGTCCACCATATTTCTGCCGTTGCTGCGGTACAATAGTTAAAGCCTCAAAACCTGCTTCTGACTTGATCCAACAATTTTCAATAGAGTTAGGATCATAGAATACTCGAACATATTTCGTCCGCAGGTTGTGCGAGCGCTCCAACCACTCCTCGCGTAACGCTGTTTGACATGTATACTGTACGCCTTGGAAAACAATACCGCCTCGACTTATACGACACTGCTGAGAGGGCAATAGAGCGATTTTCAACTCAGCCGGCGATACTACTTTTGAATTTATAGGGCTATTATCCTTCGACCAATTCCAAATCGCTATAGGCGTTGCTTCCACTCCGCCGGCAATCATCTCGCGATTTAAAAGGTGTGGTATCCGCAGGCTCTTATTGTGAGCCAAGACTCCTACAATAACCATTTCGGTGAACTCGTCGATATCCAAAATGGCATCGAGTTGGTAGTCCCTATCGCCGCGCTCCATTTTACGAGCATCCACTCCGCCTGGAACGAACTTCAAGTCGAGGTGTTCATTGATCAGACGGAAACGGCTTTCGATGATCCCTTTCCAATCAGGCCTGAAAGGAGGCAAAATTTGCACCCCAAGCCCCAAGCTTTGGGAGAGCGTTGCCCCCGCCTCGCTTAGAAGTTCAGCCCGGTCAGCCACAATTTCGACTGGCAAATGCGAGCATGGCCAGTCAGCTTCCTCAATGTCTACGTTGTATCGTTTGCAAAACTCAACCTTTGAGGTGCAAGCGTTGTATATCGCGTGTCTAGCCCCATTCCAGCTGGGCCCCTCAAGGCCCACGTGAATTCCTACAATCATTCTGGTGTAGGTATCGACGACTACATAAAGTATCGGACGCCCAATGAGCCACAGCCTATTAACGCGATGCACTAAATAGACATCAGCGATGGTAGAATCTATCTCATATCGCTGCGTTGCGCCTATCAGGCCTTGGGATGCTGAGCCAACGATAGCCCGATGGTCTTTGTTGTACCTGATAGAACCGCCACGCACCTTGAGCTTATACAGGTCATCGAAAAATAATTTACCGTGATATCTAAGCTGTGCAGTAGTCGGGTAACTGCCGCGTACAATATTTCCTTTCGATCCGTCAGGGAGAGTCGCTCTATAAAATTTGTTTAACATCCACTTATGTGCATCTTTCAGGGTGCCACACTTGCCGCTAGCGACTCGCCCGTAAGCCAAACGGATATGAGAGAGATGGCGCTGTTCGAGCGGGATGGCACCACCATCATTGACAACGACACCAAGATACTTACGCGGCCGACCGGGGATAATACCTGAGGACCGATCCTTTTTCTTCCCACGTCCGCCGCAAGCGCTTGTGTTCCAAAGAAACGCGTTAGGTGTCTGACCCATACTCCAATAGCGGTATAGAAGCCGGTATATCTGCTTACGCTCTACCCCTGTCTCTATGGCATGCGTCGCAACAAGCTTCCCAAAATCAGGACCAAGAATATCCAAGGCAGAGCGATCTTCTACTAAACTTCTTATAAGACTCCAATTTCGATTTCGGCTCGCCTTTTCATTTTCACTAATTTCATCGTCGCTTCTGAGCAGATGTAAAGGAACCATTTCTGGACTTAAGACCGCGCGCCCTGAATCAATTTCGTCAATTAAAACTGACTTATCAATCTGCCAAGGCTTGCCTGGATTCATATTCAGCTCAATCACGATAACAGTATCATTATTTATGCCTAAGACCCTAACTGCCTTTTTTAGTAAGCTCGGTTCTTCGCCGGGAGAAACAATGCTGTTAATTTGAAAATCAAGCATGATGAGAAACCTCGGTTGGCGGAGACAAAGCCGCTGACCGATGGCTCGGCCATACGTGCAACGGCTGCGACAAGCTTATTATTTTCGAGGTAAGATCAGACTCTAAACGGCCGATCCATAGCAGGTGATGGAAGAGCCGCTTCACGCTCATATAGTCAATATAGATATCACGTGACGCCTTTTCCAAAAGAGCTTTTAAGGGTATTTGATCCGTCTTTGACCCCGCGATGTATTCAAGTAAGTTCCCTATATTTTTCTCAGTCGGCAACGAGGGATGGATATTGGCATAAGTCCTGAGAACTCTGAGGTTCGCTAATCTAATCTTCGAGAGGTTTTCGTGCAGGACCAGCTTCCAGTCCACGCCCCTCATTGACCAGTATTTTTCCTCAATAGCGAGCTTTTCAGCTATTCGATTCCGCACATGAAGATCAGCCTGCTCAAATTCCTTTCTATATTTTACTGAGCGAGCAGCTAACCTCGTTTCACCAGAGGGATCCAAGAAGGTGATGAGAAAGTCCGTCGTCATAACGACAGGTATCTGCGTACCAGGATATACAGGGTGACGACAATTTATGCTTGAGGCAATTGCTTGAGTCTCAGCCTGTGTAAGCAGGGGGTACTGCTCTCGGATATCAATGATCGAGGCGTCGTGCTCAAGTACAGTGAGGTAATCTCGCTCCGCATTGGACAGCAGGTGATGAGTGCGGAAAATCTTAACTCCCGCAATCATATGGGAGACACCCTTTGATTTGATTTCCCACACCTTGATCCATGGTTTATAGGAATCTCTCACTCCACTTCCACGGCCTGATTTAATTTTTTTATCTATTTTTGATTGGGTCATCAGCTGGCGGTGGGCAGCCTTGACCGGAGCTACGGGCGCAGATGCCATGTTCAAGTCGCTCATGATTGGGCGACCCACTCGAACGGAACGAGGCTGGTGTGTCGTGTAAAGAGGACACGCCAGCGAGCGGGCTCAGCCAGGACAACAGTCACAGCGGTGCATAGAGGATTGTCACCCAAATCTCCAAGGCCTGGCTCCGGCCTGATGTGCGGTCGGGGCCAGCCTTGTGACAACCTTTATTACGTTGTGACAACCTTTATTGTTTTGTGACAACCTTTATTAATCAAAAACATGTTCACCCAATGCCGTGGAAATACTTATTCCACCGTCACCGATTTAGCCAAGTTGCGCGGCTGGTCCACGTCGGTGCCTTTGAGCACGGCCACGTAGTAAGACAGCAGTTGCAACGGGATGGTGTAGAGGATCGGCGCCAGCACGTCGTGGATGTGCGGCATGTTGATCACATGGGTGCCTTCGCCGTTGCTCATGCCGGCTTGTTCGTCAGCGAAGACGATCAACTCACCACCACGTGCGCGAACTTCTTGCAGGTTGGATTTCAGTTTTTCCAACAGTTCGTTGTTCGGCGCAACGGTGACCACTGGCATGTCGTTGTCCACCAGTGCCAACGGGCCATGTTTCAGTTCGCCCGCCGGGTAGGCTTCAGCGTGGATGTACGAAATTTCTTTGAGCTTGAGCGCGCCTTCCATCGCCACCGGGTACTGCGCACCACGGCCCAGGAACAGGGTGTGGTGTTTGTCGGCGAACAGTTCAGCGACTTTCTCAACGGTAGCGTCCATCGCCAGGGCTTCACCCAGACGGGTCGGCAGGCGGCGCAGTTCTTCAACCAGTTGCGCTTCAACACCGGCTTCGAGGGTGCCGCGCACTTGGCCCAGGGACAAGGTGAGCAGCAGCAGGCCGACCAATTGGGTGGTGAAGGCTTTGGTCGATGCCACGCCAATTTCACGACCGGCTTGGGTCAGCAGGGTCAGATCAGACTCACGAACCAGCGAGCTGATGCCGACGTTGCAAATCGCCAGGCTGCCAAGGAAGCCCAGTTCTTTGGCGTTGCGCAGTGCTGCCAGGGTGTCAGCGGTTTCGCCCGATTGTGAGATCGACACGAACAGGGTGTCTGGCTGTACCACAACTTTGCGGTAGCGGAACTCGCTCGCCACTTCGACCTGGCACGGGATGCCGGCCAGGCTTTCCAGCCAGTAACGGGCAACCATACCGGCGTGGTAGCTGGTACCGCAGGCCACGATCTGGACGTTGCGCACTTTGGCGAACAGTTCTTTGGCGTTTTGGCCAAAGGCCTGAACCAGAACGTGGTCCTGACCCAGACGGTTTTCCAGGGTGCGCTGGACAACGCTTGGCTGCTCGTGAATTTCTTTGAGCATGTAGTGACGGAACTCGCCTTTGTCGGCGGCTTCGGCACCGTCGCGGTATTGCACGGTTTCACGCTGAACGGTCTGACCGTCCACATCCCAGATTTGCACGCTGTCACGACGGATTTCAGCGATGTCGCCTTCTTCCAGGTACATGAAGCGGTCAGTCACTTGGCGCAGGGCCAATTGGTCGGACGCAAGGAAGTTTTCGCCCAGGCCCAGACCAATCACCAGCGGGCTACCACTGCGGGCAGCAACCAGGCGATCAGGTTGTTTGGCGCTGATCACGGCCAGGCCGTATGCACCGTGCAGCTCTTTAACCGTGGCCTTCAGGGCTTCGGTCAGGTCGCTTTGTTCTTTGAGTTTGTGTTGCAGCAGGTGGGCGATGACTTCGGTGTCGGTGTCCGAGGTGAACACGTAGCCCAGGCCTTTGAGCTGCTCGCGCAGGGCTTCGTGGTTTTCGATAATGCCGTTGTGCACAACGGCCAGATCCGAGCCCGAAAAATGCGGGTGCGCATTGCGCTCGCACGGCGCACCGTGGGTGGCCCAACGGGTGTGGGCGATGCCCAGACGGCCCACCAGCGGTTCACCGGCCAGGGCTTGTTCCAGCTCAGACACCTTGCCGTTACGGCGCGTGCGCTCCAGCGTACCGTTGTTGGTAAACACGGCAACACCGGCGCTGTCATAGCCACGGTACTCAAGACGCTTCAGGCCTTCGAGCAGAATGGCCGTGATATTACGTTCGGCGACTGCGCCAACGATTCCACACATAAATTTCTCCTAATCGAGGGCGGCGCATAACAGTGTTATGCCCCGGGCCTGAATCTGTTCGCGTGCCTCTTTGGGCAGGCGATCATCTGTAATAAGGGTATGGACGCTGCTCCAGGGCAGTTCCAGGTTGGGTATTTTGCGGCCGATCTTGTCGGACTCGACCATCACAATCACTTCACGCGCGACATCGGCCATGACCCGGCTCAGACCCAACAACTCGTTAAAAGTTGTTGTGCCACGCTGCAGGTCGATCCCGTCAGCACCGATGAACAATTGGTCGAAGTCGTAAGAGCGCAACACTTGCTCCGCCACCTGTCCCTGAAAGGACTCAGAATGCGGATCCCACGTGCCGCCGGTCATCAACAGCACAGGTTCGTGCTCAAGTTCACTGAGCGCGTTGGCCACGTGCAAGGAGTTGGTCATCACCACCAGGCCCGGTTGCAGGCCCAGTTGCGGAATCATCGACGCCGTGGTGCTGCCGCTGTCGATGATGATCCGCGCGTGTTCTTTAATCAGGCCGACGGCCACACGGGCGATGGCTTGCTTATAGAGGGAGACAGGCTGAGGGACGTCACTCACCAGTTCTTGCGGCATGGTGATGGCGCCGCCATAACGACGCAGTAACAAGCCATTACTTTCGAGTGCCGCCAGATCCTTACGAATGGTGACCTCGGAGGTTTCGAAGCGCTTGGCCAATTCATCCACACTGACTTCGCCCTGCTCGGTGAGCAAGGCCATGATGTTGTGTCTGCGTTGGGGGGTGTTGCGCTTGGACATGTGGGCTCTAAGTTTCGGTTCGAAAGATAACGAAAGCAATGAAACCCGATCTCGAAATTCACGTCAAGAATTTGTTGCAGATTATTTTGTGAATAACTCACTTTTGTCCCCTGCGGGCGGGGGTTTGGCGGGCAATAAAGAGCAGATAAAACAAAGCCTTATCCACAGGTGATGGATAAGGCTTTGGGTAAGTCATTGATTTAAAACAGTTATACGATGACTTAAATTTGTAACAAAACAATCAATTCGAGCTGTGGATAACTGTTCTGTAGGAGGAGCCGAAGGCTGCGATCTTTCGTTGTGTAAAAAGATCGCGAGGCAAGCTAGCGCCTACAGTGGGGAGTTAACTTACGGCTTCGGTTGTTTCACCGGGCGTTTCCAGCCATCGATGTTGCGCTGGCGGGCACGGCCCACGGCCAATTGCTCGGCTTCAACATTTTGGTTGATGGTCGAACCAGCCGCAGTGGTGGCGCCATCAGAGATATCCACAGGCGCTACCAGCGAGTTGTTGGAACCGATGAACACATCCGCACCCAACACGGTTTTCCACTTGTTGGCACCGTCGTAGTTGCAGGTGATGGTACCGGCCCCGATGTTGGTGCGCGGGCCTACTTCGGCATCGCCCAAATAGGTCAGGTGGCCGCACTTGGCTTCTTCACCCAGGTGGGTGTTTTTCAACTCAACAAAGTTACCCACATGGGCGCGGGCGTCGAGCACGCTGCCCGGACGCAAGCGCGCGAAAGGACCGGCATCACTGCCCTCGCCCAGTACCGCACCGTCAAGGTGGCTGTTGGCTTTGACCACTGCACCTTTGCGCAAGGTGCTGTCTTTGATCACGCAGTTCGGACCAATCACCACGTCATCTTCGATCACCACGCGACCTTCAAGAATCACGTTGATGTCAATCAGCACGTCGCGACCGACGGTCACTTCACCGCGCACATCAAAACGGGCCGGGTCACGCAGAGTCACGCCCAATGCCATCAGTCGACGGCCTTCACGCAACTGGTAATGACGCTCCAGCTCGCTGAGCTGTTTACGGTCATTGGCACCCTGCACTTCCATCGGGTCATGGGCATGTTCAGTGGCCACTACCAAGCCATCACTCACCGCCATGGCAATGACGTCAGTCAGGTAATACTCGCCCTGAGCATTGTTGTTCGACAGACGGCTCATCCAGTCAGCCAGGCGAGCGGTCGGTAAAGCCAGAATGCCGGTGTTGCCTTCGGTGATGGCTCGTTGCTCATCGGTGGCATCTTTATGCTCAACGATGGCGCTGACCTTGCCGGTGGCATCACGCACGATACGGCCATAGCCCGTCGGGTCAGCCAGGTTCACGGTCAGCAGGCCCAGTTGCTCCGGGCTCACTTGCTTGAGCAGGCGCTGCAAGGTGTCGACTTCGATCAACGGTACGTCGCCGTACAGCACCAGCACATTTTCGGCGGTCAAAAATGGCAGGGCCTGCGCCACGGCGTGGCCGGTACCCAGTTGCTTGTCTTGCAGCACAAAGTTCAGGTCATCAGCGGCCAAACGCTCGCGGACCAATTCGGCACCATGGCCGATGACCACGTGAATACCGGTCGGCTTAAGTTGGCGGGCGCTGTGGATAACATGCCCAAGCATGGAATTACCGGCCACCGGGTGAAGGACCTTGGGTAGAGACGAACGCATGCGGGTGCCCTGGCCTGCGGCGAGAATAACGATATCGAGAGACATGACTGGCTACCAATCCTGGGTGGTCAGCGAATGCGACCAAAAGTAGTTCGCGGAAATGAAAAAAGGGTAGCCGAGGCTACCCTTTTTAATCAATCACACAATCAGCAACGGCTTAACCGCCGAACTTCTTGCGGATTTGCTGGACGGTGCGCAGCTGAGCTGCAGCCTCGGCCAGACGTGCGGCAGCAGATCCGTAATCGAAATCTGCGCCTTTTTCGTTCAGGGCCTTCTCGGCAGCCTTAACGGCTTCCTGAGCAGAGGCTTCATCCAGGTCGGCAGCACGTTGCACGGTGTCGGCAAGCACCTTGACCATGTTCGGCTGAACCTCGAGGAAACCACCAGAGATGTAAAACACCTCGGCTTCGCCACCCTGTTTGATCAGGCGGATCGGACCTGGGTTCAGACTGGTGATCAGCGGAGCGTGACCCAGAGCGATACCAAGATCACCCAGTGCACCGTGCGCAATCACCATCTCAACCAGACCGGAAAAGATTTCTCCTTCCGCGCTGACGATATCGCAATGGACTGTCATATTAGCCATCTGATTGCCTCAACCTGATTAGCGCCCGTTTCCGGGCGCCCGAATTACAGTTTCTTGGCTTTCTCGATCGCTTCTTCGATGCCGCCAACCATGTAGAACGCTTGTTCTGGCAGGTGGTCGTAGTCACCGTTGAGGATGCCTTTGAAGCCAGCAATGGTGTCTTTCAGGGAAACGTATTTACCCGAAGCACCGGTGAAGACTTCAGCCACGAAGAACGGCTGCGACAAGAAGCGCTGGATCTTACGAGCACGGTTTACCAACTGCTTGTCGGCTTCCGACAGCTCGTCCATACCCAGGATCGCAATGATGTCCTTCAGTTCTTTGTAACGCTGCAGCACGTACTGAACGCCGCGAGCGGTGTCGTAGTGCTCCTGGCCGATCACGTTCGGGTCCAGCTGGCGCGAAGTCGAGTCGAGTGGATCGACCGCTGGGTAGATACCCAGGGAAGCGATGTCACGGGACAGTACGACGGTGGCGTCCAAGTGGGCGAAGGTGGTCGCTGGCGACGGGTCGGTCAAGTCATCCGCAGGTACGTATACCGCTTGGATCGAAGTGATCGAACCTTCCTTGGTCGAAGTGATACGTTCTTGCAGAACGCCCATCTCTTCAGCCAGGGTCGGCTGGTAACCTACTGCCGAAGGCATACGGCCCAGCAGTGCGGATACTTCAGTACCGGCCAGTGTGTAACGGTAGATGTTGTCGACGAACAACAGAACGTCGTTACCTTCGTCACGGAACTTCTCAGCCATGGTCAGGCCAGTCAGTGCTACGCGCAGACGGTTACCCGGCGGCTCGTTCATCTGACCGTAAACCAGCGCTACTTTGTCCAGTACGTTGGAATCCTTCATCTCGTGGTAGAAGTCGTTACCCTCACGAGTACGCTCACCCACACCGGCGAACACGGAATAACCGCTGTGCTCGATGGCGATGTTACGGATCAGTTCCATCATGTTTACGGTTTTGCCTACACCGGCACCACCGAACAAACCGACTTTACCGCCTTTGGCGAACGGGCAAACCAGGTCGATAACCTTGATGCCTGTTTCCAGCAGATCGTTGCCGCCAGCTTGTTCGGCGAACGAAGGTGCTGGACGGTGAATGCCCCAACGCTCTTCGGTGTCGATCGGGCCAGCTTCGTCAATCGGGTTACCCAGTACGTCCATGATCCGGCCCAGGGTCGCTTTACCGACCGGTACGGAGATGGCTGCGCCAGTGTCGACTACGTCCAGACCGCGCTTCAAGCCTTCGGTGGAACCCATCGCAATGGTACGAACTACGCCGTCGCCCAGCTGCTGCTGAACTTCCAGAGTAGTTTCCGCGCCTTGTACTTTCAGCGCGTTGTAGATGCTCGGTACGCTGTCGCGTGGAAATTCCACGTCGATAACGGCGCCGATGATTTGAACGATACGTCCGCTACTCATAGCTGGATCCTCTGAATATTTGAACCGTTAAACCGCGGCAGCGCCGCCGACGATTTCCGAGATCTCTTGGGTGATCGCAGCCTGACGCGCCTTGTTGTAGACCAGCTGCAAATCGCTGATCAGATCACCGGCGTTATCGGTAGCGTTTTTCATCGCGATCATCCGCGCCGCTTGTTCAGCTGCGTTGTTCTCGACCACCGCCTGGTACACCTGCGACTCCACGTAACGCACCATCAAGCCGTCAAGCAGCTCTTTGGCGTCTGGTTCGTAGAGGTAGTCCCAGTGGTGCTTGAGTTCCTGATCCGGGGTCGCCACCAGTGGAATCAATTGCTCCACGGTTGGCTGCTGGGTCATGGTGTTGATGAACTTGTTGGATACCACGGACAGGCGGTCAATCCGGCCTTCCAGGTACGCATCCAGCATCACCTTCACACTGCCGATCAGATCATTGATCGACGGCTCTTCACCCAGGTGGCTGATAGCTGCAACGACGTTACCGCCGAAGTTACGGAAAAAGGCCGCACCCTTGCTACCAACAACACACAGATCAATCTCGACGCCGTTATCGCGGTTTACCGCCATGTCCTTGACCAGGGCCTTGAACAGGTTGGTATTCAAACCACCGCACAAACCACGGTCACTGCTCACAACCACATAACCCACACGCTTAACTGCGCGGTCGATCATGAATGGGTGGCGGTATTCCGGGTTGGCGTTGGCCAAATGCCCAATAACCTGGCGGATGCGCTCCGCATAAGGACGGCTAGCAGCCATGCGCATTTGTGCCTTGCGCATTTTGCTGACCGCCACTTTTTCCATGGCGCTGGTAATTTTTTGCGTGCTTTTGATGCTCGCAATCTTACTGCGAATCTCTTTTGCGCCTGCCATGTAACACCTATCAGGTTAGCAAGCGGGAGCCTTGCGGCTCCCGCTGCGGCTTACCAGGTTTGGGTGGCCTTGAACTTCTCGATACCGGCTTTCAGGCCAGCGTCGATTTCGTCATTGAAGTCACCCTTCACGTTGATCTTGGCCAACAAGTCGGCATGATCGCGGTTGAAGTAAGCAATCAGCGCTTGTTCAAAGCTGCCGACCTTGGCGATTTCGACGTCAGTCAGGAACCCACGCTCAGCGGCATACAGCGACAACGCCATGTCAGCGATCGACATTGGGGCGTATTGCTTCTGCTTCATCAGCTCGGTAACGCGCTGACCATGCTCAAGTTGCTTACGGGTCGCTTCGTCCAGGTCAGAAGCGAACTGGGCGAATGCGGCCAGTTCACGGTACTGAGCCAGAGCGGTACGGATACCACCGGAAAGCTTCTTGATGATCTTGGTCTGAGCGGCACCACCCACACGGGATACCGAAACACCGGCGTTCACTGCAGGGCGGATGCCCGAGTTGAACATGGCCGATTCCAGGAAGATCTGACCGTCGGTGATGGAAATCACGTTGGTCGGAACGAACGCGGAAACGTCGCCAGCTTGAGTTTCGATGATCGGCAATGCGGTCAGGGAACCGGTTTTGCCGGTCACTGCGCCATTAGTGAACTTCTCTACGTAATCTTCCGAAACGCGGGATGCGCGCTCCAGCAGACGGGAGTGGAGATAGAACACGTCGCCTGGGTAAGCTTCACGGCCTGGTGGACGGCGCAGCAGCAGGGAAATCTGGCGGTAAGCCACTGCTTGCTTGGACAGATCGTCATAAACGATCAGCGCGTCTTCACCGCGGTCGCGGAAGAACTCACCCATGGTGCAACCGGCGTAAGGAGCCAGGTATTGCAGCGCAGGCGATTCAGAAGCACTGGCAGCCACGATGATCGTGTTTTTCAGTGCGCCGTTTTCTTCCAGCTTGCGAACCACGTTAGCGATGGTCGATTGCTTCTGACCGATGGCTACGTAGACACAGAAAATGCCGCTGTCTTTCTGGTTGATGATCGCGTCGATCGCCAGAGCGGTTTTACCGATCTGACGGTCACCGATGATCAGCTCACGCTGGCCACGGCCGACAGGGATCATGGCATCGACAGCCTTGTAGCCAGTCTGTACAGGCTGGTCTACCGACTTACGCCAGATCACGCCTGGAGCAACTTTCTCGACCGCGTCGGTCTCGGTGTTGCCCAGAGGACCTTTGCCGTCAACTGGGTTACCCAGTGCGTCGACTACGCGACCCAGCAGTTCCTTACCAACAGGAACTTCCAGGATGCGGCCAGTGCACTTGGCGCTCATGCCTTCAGCCAGAGACTGGTAAGCGCCCAAAATTACGGCACCTACGGAGTCTTGCTCCAGGTTGAGGGCCATACCGAAGACGCCGCCCGGAAACTCGATCATCTCGCCGGACATTACGTCGGCCAGACCGTGAATCCGCACGATACCGTCAGATACGCTGACGACAGTGCCTTCGTTACGGGCTTGGGAGGTCACATCGAGCTTGTCGATGCGGCCCTTGATAATTTCACTTATTTCGGAAGGATTGAGTTGCTGCATTGCTCTGCTGCCCCTTCAAACTCAAGATTTCAATGCTTCGGCAAGATTCGCGAGTTTGCCGCGAATCGAGCCATCGATAACCAGGTCGCCGGCGCGAATGACAATGCCCCCAATGAGGGACTTGTCTTCCGCAACTTGCAGGCGCACTTCCCGGTCGAGTCGTGCACTGAGAACCTTGGCGAGTTTGTCTTGCTGTTCTTGGTTCAATGCGAAAGCACTGGTCACTTCAACATCTACCGACTTCTCTTGCTCGGCCTTGTACAGGTCAAACAGAGCGGCGATCTCCGGCAAAAGCAGGAGACGGTCGTTTTCTGCAACGACGTGGATGAAGTTCTGCACTTTCACATCAAACTTGTCGCCGCACACGTCAATAAACGTGGCGGCCTTTTCTGCGCTCGTCAGTCGCGGGGCCTTGAGCACGCGCTGCATCGTGTCGTCTTGCGACACCGCTGCAGCCAGGCCGAGCATGGCTGACCAAGAGGCCAGTTGCTGGTGGGCCTGGGCGTGCTCGAAGGCTGCCTTAGCGTAAGGTCGGGCCAACGTGGTCAATTCTGCCATGATCGCCCTCGCTTAAATTTCAGCAGCCAGTTTATTAACCAGCTCCGCGTGCGCGTTTTGATCGATTGTGGCACCCAGGATCTTCTCTGCGCCTTCAACAGCCAAGCCACCCAATTGGGCACGCAGGGCGTCTTTGACGCTGTTCAGTTCCTGTTCGATCTCGGCCTGAGCCTGAGCCTTCACACGGTCAGCTTCAACGCGAGCCTGTTCACGGGCTTCGTCTACGATCTGAGTACCGCGTTTCTTGGCTTGCTCAATGATTTCAGCTGCTTGAGCCTTAGCTTCGCGCAGTTGTTGACCCGCTTTATCTTGGGCCAACTCCAGGTCACGAGCTGCTCGGTTAGCAGCGTCCAGTCCAGCCGCAATCTTCTTCTGACGTTCTTGCAATGCCGCGATGACCGGAGGCCACACGAACTTCATGCAAAACAGTACAAAAATGAAGAACGCAACGGACTGGCCAATCAGGGTTGCATTAATGTTCACGCCAACACCTCGCTCGTTCGTTGTCCATCACTCTAATCAACTCGAAAATTCGAGTGATTAGCCAGCGAGTTGACCAACGAAAGGGTTCGCGAAAGTGAAGAACAGTGCGATACCAACACCGATCATGGTTACGGCGTCGAGCAGACCGGCAACGATGAACATTTTAACTTGCAGCATTGGAACCATTTCTGGTTGACGCGCAGCGCCTTCCAGGAACTTGCCGCCCAACAGGCCGAAACCAATTGCGGTACCCAGTGCACCCAGGCCGATCAACAGTGCAACAGCGATAGCGGTTAGACCAACTACAGTTTCCATCTTTCCTCCCGACTTTTACGTCGTATGGTTTAGGTTTTTAGATTAAAGCGGTAAAACAAAATCAATTTGCTACACCCTCCCGCCGGAACGGGAGGGGCACCAGACTCGCCGAAACGGGTCTTAGTGGTTCTCTTCGTGCGCCATCGACAAGTAAACGATGGTCAACATCATGAAGATGAACGCTTGCAAGGTGATGATCAGGATGTGGAATACAGCCCACGCCCATTGCAGCACCACGCCCAGACCGCTAAGCCAAAGCAGGCCGCTGCCGAACATTACGGCGATCAGGATAAATACCAGTTCGCCAGCGTACATGTTGCCGAACAGACGCAGTGCCAGCGAGATTGGCTTGGCAACCAGCGTCACGAATTCGAGCAGGAAGTTCACCGGAATCAGCAGCGCTTGAACCAGGATGTTCTTGCTGCCGAACGGGTGCAGGGTCAGTTCGCCGATAAAACCGCCGATGCCCTTGATTTTGATGCTGTAGAAGATGATCAACGCGAATACCGACAGGGCCATGCCCAGGGTAGCGTTAGGATCGGTCGTCGGTACGGCACGGAACGGGAAGTGCTCATCGCCAGTGATCAGGATGGCCAACTGAGGAATCCAGTCAACCGGGATCAGGTCGATGACGTTCATCAGGAAAACCCAGACGAAAATGGTCAGCGCCAGCGGAGCAATCACGGCGCTACGGCCATGGAAGCTGTCTTTTACGCTGCCATCAACGAATTCCACCAGCACTTCAACGAAGTTCTGCAGTGCGCCTGGTTGACCGGAAGTTGCCTTCTTGGCCGCCATGCGGAAAATGAAGATAAACAGCAAGCCTACGAATACAGACCAGCCGAGGGTATCGACGTGGAATGACCAAAAGCCCATTGCTTTAGCTTCTGCAACGGTGTGAGCAAAGCCCCAGCCGCCATCAGGTAGCTGCCCGAAGGTCAGGTTCTGTAAGTGGTGCTGGATATAGCCCGAAGCGGTTGTTTCTGCCATGGTTGCCTCAAACGCCCTAAGGTCTCGAAAGTGTTGTTCTCATTAGCAGGGGAGCGAACCAGCTGACCAATTGGGTCAACACGAAGACGCCGAATACAGCTAGCGGCGCCAATGGCTTCACACCTGCAAACGTCAGCGCGAACAGCACTGCCGTCAAAATTAATTTGCCCGCCTCGCCAGCGTAAAACGACCGGACGATGGCTTGCGCTGCTCGAGCGCCGGTAAACCGGAAAGCTCTGTGAGCAAAGTACACATTGGGTAGCAAAGCGATCAGGCCTCCGCAGAGTCCTGAGTATCCGGCTACAACTCCCTGCCATTGCCAGAGCCCCAGAGCAGCCAGCAATAAAACGACAAATTGAGCCAGCAAAACCGGAAAAACCGCCAAGCGATGGAATGGCAAGCGGTTTGGCGTGCGTGTCTCCATCACAACTGCTCCTCAATGGTCGGCTGCCAAAAGCTAAAACTTGGCATAATTTGTGCCGACAAAATGCGCGCAGAGTATAGGGGCGCTGAAGCCCCTATTCAACTGTCAGGTAGTGATTTCCGACTGCGCGCTACACAGGAAATGTTTCAGCGGATGTGAGCAAGCACTCCTTGAAGCTCATCAAGGGAGTTGTAACCAATCACTAATTGGCCTTTTCCCTTCTTTCCGTGGCGGATCTGCACCGCAGAGCCTAGGCGCTCGGCCAGACGCTGCTCGAGGCGAGTGATATCGGGATCGGCTTTAACCGGTTCAGCAGGCTCTTGTTTACCGCTCAACCACTGACGAACCAAGGCTTCGGTCTGGCGTACGGTCAGGCCACGTGCGACAACGTGTCGCGCCCCCTCAACCTGCTTGTTGTCCGGCAAACCGAGCAAGGCCCGCGCATGGCCCATTTCGAGGTCACCGTGGGACAACATGGTTTTGATCACTTCGGGCAATGAAATCAGTCGCAACAAGTTAGCCACAGACACCCGGGACTTACCCACAGCGTCGGCCACTTGTTGTTGAGTCAGCTGAAACTCTTGCTGCAAGCGTTGCAAGGCAATCGCTTCTTCGATCGGATTCAGGTCTTCACGCTGAATGTTCTCAATCAGCGCCATCGCGATAGCGGTTTCATCCGGCACATCACGCACCATCGCCGGGATGGTGTCTTTACCGGCCTGTTGGCTGGCGCGCCAGCGACGTTCACCGGCAATGATCTCAAAACGGTCGCCAGCGATCGGACGCACCACGATCGGCTGCATCACGCCCTGGGTCTTGATCGAGTTCGCCAGTTCTTCGAGCGCTTGCGGGTCCATGTCGCGACGAGGCTGATATTTGCCGCGCTGGATCAGGTCCAGGGGCAAATGCTGCAGTTCGCTTTGATCGACCTTGACGGCCTGCTCTTCCAGCGAGCTGACCGTAGGACCACTCAGGAGTGCATCCAGTCCACGTCCTAGACCTCGTTTCTTGACGGCCATGGAATATCCTTAAGTTGGCTGAGCAGTGCGGGAGGTGCGACGTTGACGACGAACCAGCTCGCCGGCCAGGGCAAGGTAAGCAATCGCGCCACGGGAGTTTTTATCATAGGCCAATGCAGGCATGCCGTAACTCGGTGCCTCGGCCAGACGAATGTTTCGCGGAATCACCGTGTCGTACAGCTGCTCGCCGAAGTGCTCTTTGAGCTGGGCCGACACATCGTTCATCAGGCTCAGGCGCGGGTCGTACATGGTCCGCAGCAGGCCTTCGATTTTCAGGTTCGGGTTAAGCAACTCGGCGATGCGCTTGATGTTATCCACAAGGTCGCTCAAGCCTTCGAGGGCGAAGTACTCGCACTGCATGGGGATAATCACCCCATCGGCTGCCACCAGGGCGTTCAAGGTCAGCATCGACAACGACGGCGGGCAGTCGATCAGGATGTAATCGTAGCTTTCACGCACCGGCGCCAGCGCTGTACGCAGACGGCTTTCTTTCATCTGCATTTCGAGCAGTACGACTTCGGCTGCTGTCAGGTCACGGTTGGCCGGCAACAGTTGGTAACCACCGTGCTCGGAGACGTGCATGGCCTGGGCCAGGTCGCATTCACCGATCAACAGGTCGTAGACCGAGTTCTCAAGACCATGTTTATCCACACCGCTGCCCATGGTGGCGTTGCCTTGTGGATCAAGGTCGATCAACAGGACGCGCCGCTTGGTCGCGACCAGCGATGCTGCGAGGTTGATACAGGTGGTGGTTTTACCCACACCACCTTTTTGGTTCGCTATTGCGAATACCTTAGCCATTCTTGCTTGCGTTCCCAATCATGCCGTTCGGCGCAGTATCAGCAGATGGCGTTGGCCTTGGCAACCTGGAACGGTCAAGGCGTGTTCGCTATCTAGACGAAAATCAGACGGCAATGCTACCAGCTCATCAGCCGGATGAACGCCCTTCATTGCCAACCAGCGTGTTTCGCTGTTGCCCAGGTGCCGCGTCCAGTTGGTGAAGTTCTCCATGCTGCTGAAAGCCCTGGAAACAATTCCGTTGAACGCCTGCTCAGGCTGGAACTCTTCTACGCGACTGTGGATAACTTGCAGGTTGTCCAGTTTGAGCTCAAGTTTAACCTGGGTCAGAAAGCGGGTTTTCTTGCCGTTGCTGTCCAGGCAGGTCACTTGCGACTCAGGAAACAGGATCGCCAACGGAATACCCGGCATCCCCCCGCCACTGCCCACGTCCAGCCAGCGGCCGTTTTCGATAAACGGCATCACGCTCAGGCTGTCGAGCAAGTGACGCGAAACCATCTCGTCCGGGTTACGCACTGCCGTGAGGTTGTAGGCCTTGTTCCATTTTATCAACAGGGCCAGATAGCCCAGCAGCAGCTCGTGCTGGGTTTGGGTCAAAGCGACGCCCAGTTGGCGTGCACCTGTTGATAACTCTTCAGCGTGTTGTGCGGTAACCAGCGAACTCAAGCGTTTTGCTCCAACTTGCGGCCAGCGCCGCGTTTTTTCAGGTGGATCATCAACAGGGAAATCGCTGCCGGCGTCACACCGGGTACCCGCGATGCCTGGCCCAGCGTCTCGGGTCGTGTTGCACCGAGCTTGCTCTGGATCTCTTTGGACAACCCGGAAATGGTTGTGTAATCGATATCCACAGGCAGTTTGATATTTTCACTGGCGCGAAGACGCGCAATCTCGTCCTGTTGACGGTCGATGTAGCCCGCGTACTTGGTTTTGATCTCAACCTGTTCAGCGACCAGCGGGTCGCTTGCCCCTTCACCGGTCACTTCGACCAGACCGGCGTAGTCGATTTCCGGACGCGTCAGCAAACTGAGCAAATTGTATTCATGGGTCAACGGTGTGCCAAATTTGGCCGCAATCGCTTCACCTTGCTCAGTCCCCGGGCGTACCCAGGTGCTTTTCAGGCGTTGTTCTTCCAGGGCAATGCTTTCGCGCTTGGTGCAGAACGCCGCCCAACGGGCGTCATCGACCAAACCGAGCTCGCGACCTTTTTCGGTCAGGCGCATATCGGCGTTGTCTTCACGCAGGATGAGGCGATATTCGGCGCGGGAAGTAAACATCCGGTACGGTTCTTGAGTCCCCAGGGTAATCAGGTCATCAACCAATACACCGATGTAGGCTTCATCGCGACGCGGGCACCAGGTGTCTTTGCCCTGTGCGAGCAAGGCTGCGTTGGTTCCGGCGAGCAAACCTTGTGCCCCCGCTTCTTCGTAACCGGTGGTGCCGTTGATTTGCCCGGCAAAGAACAAACCGCCGATCACCTTGGTTTCGAGACTGTATTTCAGGTCGCGCGGGTCGAAATAATCGTATTCGATGGCATAGCCAGGTCGCACGATATGGGCATTCTCCATACCGCGGATCGACTGCACGAGTTGCAACTGAACATCAAAAGGCAACGAGGTTGAAATGCCGTTCGGATACAGCTCATGGGTGTTCAAACCTTCCGGTTCGATAAACACCTGATGGCTTTCCTTGTCAGCAAAACGATGAATCTTGTCTTCAATCGACGGGCAGTAACGCGGGCCAATCCCTTCAATCACACCTGAGTACATCGGCGAACGATCGAGGTTGGACGCAATGATTTCATGGGTGCGCGCATTGGTATGGGTGATCCAGCAGCTGACTTGCGTCGGGTGCTGTTCTTTGTTGCCCATGAACGACATGACCGGGATCGGCGTGTCACCCGGTTGTTCAGTCATCACCGAGAAATCAACCGAACGGCCATCAATGCGTGGCGGGGTACCGGTTTTCAAGCGACCGACACGTAAAGGCAGTTCACGCAGACGGTGTGCCAGGGCAATCGAAGGTGGATCACCGGCGCGTCCGCCCGAGTAATTCTGCAAACCGATGTGGATAAGTCCACCCAGGAACGTACCGGTGGTCAAAACCACCGAGTCAGCCAGAAAACGCAGGCCCATCTGGGTCACAACACCGCGTACTTGATCGTTTTCAACAATCAGGTCATCCGCCGCTTGTTGAAATATCCACAGGTTCGGTTGATTTTCCAGAATTTCGCGTACCACCGACTTGTAAATAGCGCGGTCGGCTTGTGCGCGGGTTGCCCGCACGGCGGGGCCTTTGCGGCCATTGAGTACGCGGAACTGAATACCGCTTTTATCTGTTGCTGTCGCCATCGCGCCGCCGAGGGCATCGATTTCTTTAACCAGATGGCTTTTACCAATCCCGCCGATCGCAGGGTTGCAGCTCATATGCCCGAGGGTTTCCACGTTGTGGGTCAACAGCAGGGTTTTTACACCCATGCGTGCTGAAGCAAGTGCAGCCTCGGTTCCGGCGTGACCGCCACCGATGACGATCACTGCAAAACGGGAAGGGAAATTCACCACGCACCTCGTGCCTGTTACTAGGGGTTTTTTGGATAGACCGCGAAGTATAGGGACTTCGCCTTCCTTAAAGAACCCTTTGCACAAAATTTAACCAGCGTGTGGATAAGGCAAGATAGAAAAATAAATAAAGAAGAAATTTATTAAAGCTTTGTTTTTATGTTTATTTCTATAGCGGCACCTTTCTGTGGATAGATTGCTAAGAGCCTTATTTTACGTACTGTACAGAGATTCAAAAGTCTGTGGTCATGTGGCCATGAGGGGCGTGAATAAGTGCGTTAAGCCTGTGGGTAAATGATAACGTTATCCACAGAGGGGTTTATCTTCAGTTTTCAAGCCCACTTACCCACTGAGCTAAGGGCCAGTTATGCACAGAGCTTATCCGACGAAAATCCCCCTGTCAGGCCAACAAAAAGGCGGCCGAAAGCCGCCTGGATGAACACGTCATCCAGCGGCCAGCAGCTTAAAAAGGGATAAAGGTGATGAACGGCAGCTTATGCAGCGCTCAAACAGCGGCGATCAACCAGCCGTTGGCACTCGCGATGAGCCTGTGGGTTATTTCAATAGCGTCGAGAAACCTCTGGTCGTGTGAGGTCACAACCAACGTGCCGGTGTACTGATTGAGCATGTTTTCCAGCGCCAGCAAGGACGTCAGATCGAGGTGATTGGCGGGTTCATCGAGCAACAACAACTGCGCAGGTTGCTCGGCATAGAACACACAGGCCATTGCCGCCTTCAGCCGTTCACCCCCACTGAGTTGTGCACAGGGGCGATTCACCTGCTCGGCGCCGAGCCCTAATTGCGCCAGCCGGGTACGCAATTCACTCTCGCTGAGTTGCCGATTGAGTGCCTGCAATTGCTCCAGCACCGTACATTCAAGGTTCAGCAAGGCCAGGTGTTGATCAAGATAAGCTGTTGTCACACGGACATCCGCCTGCCCAGCCAAGATAGGTACTTGTCCAGCCAACACCTTGAGTACCGTTGATTTACCGCAGCCATTGGGGCCGAGCAAGGCCACCCGCTGGCCCCGACTGAGCGTAAGGCTGAGTGTGCGCAACGGTTCGAAGCCATACGGCAAGCGTGCCTCAACCAGCTCGGCGATGTGGGCAGCGCTGTACTGGCTCGTTGTGGGGGCATAGACAAACACCGCCTGCTGCCTTTCAACCTGGCTGGCAGCTTGCCTGACGCGCACCGACAACGCCTCGCGCGCGGCTTGCTGATGTTGCTGCCATTTGCCGCTGCTGTTTTGGCTGCGCTCCTTTTGCCGGCCCAGCAAAATCTTCGCTTGATTACGGCTACTGGCAGACTTGTTACCGCGTGCCTGCCTGCGTTCAAGCTGTTCAGCCTGCTCGCGCAACCGTTGTTCTTGTCTGTTTCGTTCCAGTTTGGCGTGGGCCAGTTGCTGTTCCGCGGCCGATTGCTGCTGGGCTTTGGCCTGTGCATAAAACGAGTAACCCCCGCCGTAGCTGGCCAGCCCCAGGGCTGAGAGTTCGAGGATGCGCGTCATCGTCTCCAGTAACTCGCGGTCATGGCTGATCACCAGCAACGCCTTGTGCCAATGGCTGAGTTGCGCCTGCAGTGCCAAACGTTGCTCACGGTCCAGATGATTGGTCGGCTCATCCAGAATCAGCAGCTCGGCGTGTGACATAAACGCCCCCATCAGCGCGACACGCATGGCTTCGCCGCCACTGAGCCGTGACGTCGGGGTTGAAGGCATTAGGTGCCCGAGGTTGTTGTGGGCCAGTTGGTCGAGCAATTGCTGGCGAATGTTCCACTGCTCGCCCACCGCGTCAAAGTCGGCTGGTGCGGTACTGCCCTGCTCGATGCGCTCCAGCGCTGTGATGATGCTTTGCACACCGGCCAGATCAGCGACCGTCTGCCCGGGGGCATGGGTGATGTGCTGCGCCAGGTAATACACCTTTGCGGTGCGCAGGCAGCGCCCAGCGGTAGGAGCAATATCACCGGCAATCAGACGGGCCAATACACTTTTACCCACACCATTACGCCCCACCAGGCCGGCGTGGTGCTGATCGAGATGCAAGTTGAGATCAGAAAACAGCGGGCTGCCATCGGGCAGCTGATAAGAAACGCCTTCCAGCGTTACACAGGTCGCGTGGGTCATACGCACTCCAGAGATGCACAGATCTACCCCCTGTTGCAGGGGAATCAAGAACTGGCCGCAACATTTGCGGCGGCATCAATGGCGCATTGGACTAATACCTGTAGGAGACGAACTTGTCTCGTGACCTTTTAACAGATCAAAAGATCGCGAGGCAAGCTCGCTCCTAACGGTTGCCGGGCATTATTTACCGATACAGAAGCTGGAGAAGATCCGCCCCAGCAGATCATCCGAGCTGAATGCCCCGGTAATCTCGCCCAGCGATTGCTGCGCCATGCGCAAATCTTCGGCCAGCAATTCACCGGCGCCCGCCAGCGTCAGCTGTGCCCGGCCATGTTCAAGGGCATCGCTGGCGTGTTGCAATGCCTCCAAGTGACGGCGACGAGCGCTGAAGCTGCTTTCAGAGGTTTGCTCGTAGCCCATGCAGGCCTTGAGGTGCTCACGCAGCAAATCCAGACCGTCCGTCGATCGGGCGCTGAGGCTGATCGTGACATGGCCATCGGCGCTCACTTCAAGGCTTACCGCTTCACCGCTGAGGTCCGCCTTGTTACGAATCAAGGTGACTTTGGCCGGATCCGGGCGCTGCTCCAAAAACTCGGGCCACAACGCGAAGGGGTCATCCGCTTCCGGCGCCGTCGCATCCACCACCAGCAATACGCGATCCGCTTCACCAATGGCTTTGAGGGCCCGCTGCACGCCGATTTTCTCGACCTGATCTTCGGTATCCCGCAGTCCTGCTGTATCCACCACATGCAGAGGCATGCCGTCGATGTGGATATGTTCACGCAGCACGTCGCGGGTGGTACCGGCGATCTCCGTCACAATGGCCGCTTCACGGCCGGCCAGCGCGTTGAGCAAACTGGACTTGCCCGCATTGGGCCGACCGGCAATCACCACCGTCATGCCATCGCGCAGCAAGGCGCCCTGACCGGCTTCGCGCTTAACGGTGGATAACTCTTCGCGGACTTTGTCGAGCATGCGCAATACGTGGCCATCGGCCAGAAAGTCGATTTCTTCCTCCGGGAAGTCAATCGCTGCCTCGACGTAGATGCGCAAACTGATGAGCTGCTCAGTCAAGTTATGCACACGGTGTGAGAAAGCCCCCTGCAAAGACCGTAATGCGTTGCGCGCAGCCTGTGCAGAACTGGCTTCAATGAGGTCGGCAATGGCCTCGGCCTGAGCCAGATCGAGCTTGTCGTTTAAAAACGCGCGCTCACTGAATTCGCCTGGCCGTGCCAGACGGCAACCCAGCTCGATGCAGCGTTGCAGCAGCATGTCGAGCACGATCGGTCCGCCGTGACCTTGCAACTCCAGCACATCTTCGCCGGTGAACGAGTTCGGGCCCTGGAAATACAGCGCAATGCCTTCATCCAGGACTTCACCGTTTTCACCATAAAACGGTCCGTAATGGGCGTAGCGCGGTTTCAGTTCGCGCTCAGTGAATGCTTGCGCCGCCGCCCGGGCGAGTGGCCCGGAAACACGCACGATCCCCACACCACCTCGGCCTTGGGCGGTTGCCACAGCAGCAATTGTTTGTGCCGGAACACTCATAAAAACAGGCCTCAAAAACAAAAGTGACAGATAGCAAAACGCCCCACTAGGGGGCGTTTTGAGTGGTGATCAACAGAGTAAGTTAAGCAGCTGCTTTTTTGGTAGCGGCTTCGATCTTACGTGTGATGTACCACTGTTGAGCGATGGACAGGCAGTTGTTCACAACCCAGTACAGCACCAGACCAGCCGGGAACCACAGGAAGAAGAAAGTGAAGATGATTGGCATCAGCTTCATCACCTTGGCCTGCATCGGATCCGGAGGTGTCGGGTTCAGACGCTGCTGGATGAACATGGTTGCGCCCATGATGATCGGCAGAATGAAGAACGGGTCTTTAATCGACAAGTCGGTAATCCAGAGCATGAAAGGCGCCTGACGCATTTCAACACTTTCCAGAAGTACCCAGTACAAGGACAGGAACACCGGCATCTGCACCAGGATCGGCAAGCAGCCGCCCAATGGATTGATCTTCTCTTTCTTGTACAGCTCCATCATCGCTTGCGACATTTTCTGGCGGTCATCACCGAACTGCTCTTTCAGAGCGGCCAGTTTTGGTGCCACAGCGCGCATGCGAGCCATCGATTTGTAGCTGGCGGCCGACAGCGGGAAGAAGATCCCTTTGATCAGCATGGTCAGGAAAATAATCGACCAACCCCAGTTACCCACCAGGCTGTGGATATGTTGCAGCAACCAGAAGATTGGCTGCGCAATGAACCACAGAATGCCGTAGTCGACAGTCAGCTCCAGGCCTGGGGACAACTCTTTGAGTACACCCTGGCTCTTTGGACCTGCGTACAAGGTAGCGCTGGTTTCACCCGTTTTGCCCGGCTCAACCGTCAAGGTCGGGCCAGTGAAACCGATGATGTAGTTGCCTTGATTGTCTTTGCGGGTCTGAACGACGTTGTTATCGCCTTTCTGAGGGATCCACGCGGTTACAAAGTAGTGCTGCAGCCATGCAACCCAGCCACCTTGAACGGTTTCTTTCAGCGAACCCTTGTCGATATCTTTCATCGACACTTTTTTGTACGGTTCTGCACTTGTCCACAGGGCGGCGCCCAGGTAAGTGGCAGTACCGGTGGCGGTGCTGGAAGAAGGATCAGAGCTGGCGTCGCGTTTCAATTGCGCGAACAGGTTGCCGGTCCACGGCTTGCCGCTCTCGTTATCAATCAAATAGCTGACTTGAACATCGTACAGGCCACGTTTGAACGTGAAACGCTTGATGTAGTTAACGCCGTCTTCGCTGAATTTCAGGTCAACAACCAATTGATCCTGGCCTGGAGCCAGTTCAAAGGTCTTTTTATCCACACTGAAAACCGGACGACCGGCGGCACGTGCATCCGGACCGTCAACGCCAGTCAGGCCACTTTGTGCCAGATAAGTACGCTCGCCGCCGTTATCGAACAGCTGGAAAGGCACATCCGGGTGGTCCTGGCGACGTGGATAAAGCGGCAGACGCAGTTGGGCAACGTCACCACCCTGTGGATCAATTGCAATATCCAGTACGTCGGTTTTGACGTGAATCAGGTCTTTGCTTGCAGCCACCGGCGTTTCTGTTGGTGTGCTGGTATCGGCATTGGCACTGGGTACATCGGCACTGTTCGAAGCGTTGTTACCTGGCACCGAGTCAGGCAAACCCTGCGCGGTATTACTGCTGGCGGCAACATTCTGAGTCGGCAGGGCAGCTTGGCCGTAATCCTGGTTCCATTTCAGAACCATAACGTAGGACACGACTGCGAGAGCGACGATCAGGATCGTGCGTTTAATATCCATGATTACTCGGCCATCAAGAAGAACGGGAGGTAGGGATAGGTGGAACCGGGTCGTAACCACCGGGATTCCACGGGTGACAGCGACCTAAACGACGAAAGGTCAGCCAGCCGCCGCGAAGAACGCCATGAGTTTCGATGGCTTCCAACGCGTAGCAGGAACAACTGGGGTAGAAACGGCAGTGATTTGCCATCAAAGGACTAATGGCATAACGGTAAAACTGGATCGGAACGAGCGCCAGTTTACGCATCAGGACTGCCTACCCCTACAGTTTCGGTTTTAACAGATGGAGCTGGCGTGTTACGGGCCAGACGTTTCCACAGTTTGCCGAAATGCTGAATCAATTCGGGGTTCTCTACGTCACCCAAACCTTTGCGCGCGACGATAACGATATCCCAACCAACCAGTAGATCCTGGTGGAGACGAAACGATTCACGCATCAAACGCTTAAGGCGATTGCGCTGAACGGAGAGCTTTACGCTCTTTTTCCCGATCACTAACCCCAAACGGGGGTGATCAAGATCGTTGCTGCGCGCAAGGAGCAGGAGATTTTTCCCCGGAACCTTGCCGGTGGGGGAGTCAAAGACTGCCTTGAAATGTCGGGGAGTGAGTAACCGCTTTTCCCGACTGAAGTCCTGACTCACCACCATTGTCTGATTATCAAACTGCCAGACGCGCACGGCCTTTGGCGCGGCGACGCGACAGGACTGCACGGCCGTTTTTAGTAGCCATGCGAGCACGGAAACCGTGAGTGCGGGCGCGTTTGATAGTGCTTGGTTGGAAAGTACGTTTCATGTCGTGCTACCTGGTTCGTCCACAACGGGCCGGAATGGCCCCCGTTTTAAGAGACCGGCGATTCTAGTGAATGCAGGCCCATAGGTCAATTTCCAACCAACGTTGACGGCTAAATAGATACCAACGGTTGTGCACACGCATTTGTTCAGCCAGTCATAAAAATAAAAAGACAGCGTATTTAAAGCTTTTTTAAAGAACTTATTAACTTTAGTGAGCCACTTATCTGTGGATAACTCGACGCAGCCCTTAAAAACCATGGCCTACAGAGAATGACAACACTGTCGAGAAGCCGTGCTCTGCCTGTGCTGCGACCTCGGATAAACTGTGTACGAAAGGCCTCTTTATCCACAGGCCAGTTATACACAGTGTTTCACCCCCACTTGTGCAACGAGCTTAGACCCGCTTATCCACAGACCTTATGCACATACCATTGGTCGCTTTGTTAACAGTAAAAAGACCTCGTTCTCCTTATAGGCAGGCAACCTACATGTGGATAAGTGGGCGAGTGGTCGCTACAATGGCGCCTGTTTTTGCCTCACCGGCTTTCAACTTAGGGGATATCCGTGTCAGTGGAACTTTGGCAGCAGTGCGTAGAGCTTTTGCGCGATGAGCTGCCTGCCCAGCAATTCAACACCTGGATCCGTCCACTACAGGTCGAAGCCGAAGGCGACGAGTTGCGCGTGTATGCGCCTAATCGTTTTGTGCTCGACTGGGTTAACGAGAAGTACCTGAGCCGTTTGCTTGAACTGCTGAACGAGCACAGCAATGGCATGGCGCCTGCGCTGTCCTTATTAATAGGCAGCAAACGCAGCTCGGCACCTCGTGCTGCGCCGAATGCGCCATTGGCCGCAGCGGCTTCGCAGCAGCAAGCCGCGCCTGCGCCAGCACCCAGCGCACCGGCAAGTGCCACGCCCGCACCGGCGCCCGCCCCTAAACAGGCGGACCAGGCGAGCGAAGAGCCTTCACGTGACAGCTTCGACCCGATGGCAGGGGCCAGTTCGCAACAGGCGCCAGCCCGTGCCGAACAGCGCACCGTTCAGGTTGAGGGCGCGCTCAAGCACACCAGCTACCTGAACCGCACGTTCACCTTCGAAAACTTCGTCGAGGGCAAGTCCAACCAACTGGCCCGGGCGGCGGCGTGGCAAGTGGCCGACAACCCCAAGCATGGCTACAACCCGCTCTTCCTTTATGGCGGTGTTGGTCTGGGTAAAACGCACTTGATGCACGCGGTGGGCAACCACCTGCTGAAGAAGAACCCGAATGCCAAGGTGGTGTACCTGCATTCCGAGCGTTTTGTAGCCGACATGGTCAAGGCCCTGCAGCTCAACGCTATCAATGAGTTCAAGCGCTTCTACCGTTCGGTCGACGCCCTGCTCATCGATGACATTCAATTCTTTGCACGCAAAGAGCGCTCTCAGGAAGAGTTCTTCCACACCTTCAACGCCTTGCTTGAAGGCGGTCAGCAAGTGATTCTGACCAGTGACCGCTACCCTAAAGAGATCGAAGGGCTCGAAGAGCGTCTCAAATCCCGCTTCGGCTGGGGTTTGACCGTGGCCGTTGAGCCACCAGAGCTTGAAACGCGCGTCGCGATCCTGATGAAAAAGGCAGACCAGGCCAAGGTCGACCTGCCCCACGATGCCGCCTTCTTTATTGCCCAACGCATTCGTTCCAACGTGCGTGAGCTCGAAGGCGCGCTCAAACGGGTCATTGCCCACTCGCACTTTATGGGCCGCGACATCACCATCGAGCTGATTCGCGAGTCCCTTAAAGACTTGCTGGCGCTGCAAGACAAACTGGTCTCTGTGGATAACATTCAGCGTACTGTGGCTGAGTACTACAAGATCAAAATTTCGGACTTACTGTCCAAGCGTCGTTCACGCTCGGTGGCCCGCCCTCGCCAAGTGGCCATGGCACTGTCCAAAGAGCTGACCAACCACAGCCTGCCGGAAATCGGCGATGTGTTTGGTGGCCGCGACCACACCACGGTCTTGCACGCATGCCGCAAGATCAACGAACTCAAGGAATCCGACGCGGACATCCGCGAGGACTACAAGAACCTGCTGCGAACCCTGACAACCTGATGACACCAACGCAGCTTATTAAGGCAAGGGACTAGACCATGCATTTCACCATTCAACGCGAAGCCTTGTTGAAACCCCTGCAACTGGTCGCGGGCGTTGTAGAACGCCGCCAGACCTTGCCGGTATTGTCCAACGTGCTGTTGGTTGTCGAAGGCCAGCAACTGTCGCTGACCGGTACCGACCTTGAGGTCGAACTGGTCGGTCGCGTTCAGCTCGAAGAGCCGGCTGAACCCGGCGAGATCACTGTGCCTGCGCGCAAGCTGATGGATATCTGCAAAAGCTTGCCCAACGACGCCCTGATCGACATCAAGCTCGACGATCAAAAGCTGGTGGTTAAAGCGGGCCGTAGCCGTTTTACCCTGTCCACCTTGCCTGCCAATGACTTCCCGACCGTTGAAGAAGGCCCGGGCTCGCTGACCTGCAGCCTGCAGCAAAGCAAGCTGCGCCGCCTGATCGAGCGCACCAGCTTCGCCATGGCCCAGCAGGATGTTCGTTACTACCTCAACGGCATGTTGCTGGAAGTTTCGGCCGGCATCATTCGCGCAGTGGCTACCGACGGTCACCGTCTGGCCATGTGCTCAATGAAAGCCGACATCGGCCAGCCAGACCGCCATCAAGTGATCGTGCCGCGTAAAGGCATCCTCGAAATGGCGCGTTTGCTGACCGAACCGGACGGCGAAGTCAGCATCGTGTTGGGCGCACACCACATCCGTGCGACCACCGGCGAGTTCACCTTCACCTCCAAGCTTGTAGACGGCAAGTTCCCGGATTACGAGCGTGTACTGCCTAAAGGCGGTGACAAGGTGGTGATCGGTGACCGTCAGGCCCTGCGTGAAGCATTCAGCCGTACCGCCATTCTGTCCAACGAGAAGTACCGCGGTATTCGTCTGCAACTGGCTAATGGCCAATTGAAGATCCAGGCCAACAACCCGGAGCAGGAAGAAGCGGAAGAAGAAGTGGGCGTTGATTACAACGGCGGCTCGCTCGAAATCGGTTTCAACGTGAGCTACCTGCTGGACGTGCTGGGCGTGATGACCACTGAACAAGTGCGTTTGATCCTGTCGGACTCCAACAGCAGCGCCTTGGTGCAAGAGTCGGACAACGACGACTCGGCCTACGTTGTTATGCCGATGCGCCTGTAACTTATGCACAGCCCACGCTAGATGTCCCTTAGTCGCGTCTCTGTCACCGGTGTGCGTAATCTGCACCCGGTGACCTTCTCCCCCTCCCCCCGCATCAATATCCTGTATGGCGCCAACGGCAGCGGAAAAACCAGCGTGCTGGAAGCAGTCCATTTACTGGGGCTTGCCCGTTCGTTTCGCAGTACCCGGCTAACGCCGGTCATTCAGCATGAACTGCAAAGCTGTACCGTGTTTGGCCAGGTCGAACTGGCCGAAGGCGGGCACAGTGCATTGGGCATTTCGCGGGACCGGAATGGGGAGTTCCAGATTCGGATCGACGGTCAAAATGCGCGCAGTGCCGCACAACTGGCCGAGATCCTGCCCCTGCAATTGATCAACCCTGACAGCTTCCGTCTACTGGAAGGCGCCCCAAAGATCCGTAGGCAGTTTCTCGACTGGGGGGTGTTCCATGTGGAGCCGCGCTTTATGTCGACCTGGCAGCGGCTACAGAAGGCCCTGCGGCAGCGGAACTCATGGCTGCGGCATGGTACACTCGACGCCGTTTCACAAGCGGCCTGGGACCGGGAACTGTGCCTGGCCAGTGCTGAAATTGATGAATACCGCCGCGCTTACATCAAGGCCTTGAAACCTGTCTTTGAGCAGACCTTAAGTGAGTTGCTTGAACTCGAAGGCTTAACGCTGAGTTATTACCGTGGCTGGGACAAAGACCGAGAGCTGAGTGCTGTACTCGCTGCGTCTGTCCACCGGGACCAGCAAATGGGGCATACCCAAGCCGGGCCACAACGAGCTGATTTGCGCCTCAAGCTAGGTGCCAATAACGCGGCAGACATTCTGTCACGTGGTCAGCAGAAGTTGGTGGTCTGTGCATTGCGCATTGCCCAAGGGCATTTGGTGAGCCAAGCGCGGCGTGGCCAATGTATTTATCTGGTGGATGACTTGCCGTCCGAACTGGACGAGCAGCATCGCAACGCACTGTGTCGCTTGTTGGAAGACTTACGCTGCCAGGTTTTTATCACCTGTGTAGACCACGAATTTATGAGGGAAGGCTGGCAGACGGAAACGCCAGTTGCCCTGTTCCACGTGGAACAGGGCTGTATCACCCAGACCCACGACCATCGGGAGTGAAGGCATTGAGCGAAGAAAATACGTACGACTCAACGAGCATTAAAGTGCTGAAAGGCCTGGATGCCGTACGCAAACGTCCCGGTATGTACATTGGTGATACTGACGATGGCAGCGGCCTGCACCACATGGTGTTCGAAGTCGTCGACAACTCCATCGACGAAGCGCTGGCTGGCCATTGCGACGACATCACCATCATCATCCACCCGGATGAGTCCATTACCGTGCGCGATAACGGCCGCGGCATCCCGGTTGATGTGCACAAGGAAGAAGGCGTATCGGCAGCCGAGGTCATCATGACCGTGCTGCACGCCGGCGGTAAGTTCGATGACAACTCCTACAAAGTATCCGGCGGCTTGCACGGTGTAGGTGTGTCGGTAGTAAACGCCCTGTCCGAATTGCTGGTACTGACAGTACGTCGCAGCGGCAAGATCTGGGAACAGACCTACGTCCACGGCGTGCCTCAGGCACCGATGGCCATCGTTGGCGAAAGCGACACCACCGGTACTCAGATTCACTTCAAACCGTCTGCCGAGACCTTCAAGAACATTCACTTCAGCTGGGACATCCTGGCCAAGCGTATTCGTGAACTGTCCTTCCTGAACTCCGGCGTGGGTATCGTCCTCAAGGACGAGCGCTCCGGCAAAGAAGAGCTGTTCAAGTACGAAGGCGGTCTGCGTGCGTTTGTTGACTACCTGAACACCAACAAAACCACGGTTAACCAGGTCTTCCACTTCAATGTCCAGCGCGAAGACGGCATTGGCGTAGAAGTCGCCTTGCAGTGGAACGACAGCTTCAACGAGAACCTGTTGTGCTTCACCAACAACATTCCGCAGCGCGATGGCGGTACGCACCTGGTGGGCTTCCGCTCTGCCCTGACGCGTAACCTCAACACCTACATCGAAGCTGAAGGCCTGGCCAAGAAGCACAAGGTCGCCACCACCGGTGACGACGCCCGTGAAGGCCTGACCGCGATTATCTCGGTGAAGGTTCCGGACCCCAAGTTCAGCTCCCAGACCAAAGACAAGCTCGTGTCTTCTGAAGTGAAGACCGCAGTTGAACAGGAAATGGGCAAGTTCTTCTCCGACTTCCTGCTCGAAAACCCGAACGAAGCCAAGCTGATCGTCGGCAAAATGATCGACGCAGCCCGTGCCCGTGAAGCAGCGCGTAAAGCCCGTGAGATGACCCGCCGCAAAGGCGCGCTGGACATCGCAGGCTTGCCGGGCAAACTGGCCGACTGCCAGGAAAAAGACCCGGCGTTGTCAGAACTGTACCTCGTGGAAGGTGACTCTGCTGGCGGCTCCGCCAAGCAGGGACGTAACCGCCGCACCCAAGCCATCCTGCCGTTGAAGGGTAAAATCCTCAACGTTGAGAAAGCCCGTTTCGACAAGATGATCTCTTCGCAAGAAGTCGGCACCTTGATCACCGCACTGGGCTGCGGCATTGGTCGTGAAGAGTACAACATCGACAAACTGCGCTATCACAACATCATCATCATGACCGATGCTGACGTCGACGGTTCGCACATCCGTACCCTGCTGCTGACCTTCTTCTTCCGTCAATTGCCGGAGCTGATCGAGCGTGGCTACATCTACATCGCTCAGCCGCCGTTGTACAAAGTGAAAAAGGGCAAGCAAGAGCAGTACATCAAAGACGACGACGCCATGGAAGAATACATGACCCAGTCGGCCCTTGAAGACGCCAGCCTGCACCTCAACGAAGACGCCCCTGGCATCTCCGGTGAAGCGCTGGAGCGTCTGGTGTACGACTTCCGCATGGTTATGAAGACCCTTAAGCGTCTGTCGCGCCTGTACCCACAGGAGCTGACCGAGCACTTCATCTACCTGCCGGCCGTCACCCTTGAGCAGTTGGGCGACCATACTGCCATGCAAGCCTGGATGGCCAAGTTCGAAGAGCGTCTGCGTCTGGTTGAGAAGTCTGGCCTGGTGTACAAAGCCAGCCTGCGTGAAGACCGCGAGCGTAATGTCTGGTTGCCAGAAGTCGAGCTGATCTCCCACGGCCACTCGACCTTCATCACCTTCAACCGCGACTTCTTCGGCAGCAACGACTACAAAACCGTTGTGACCCTGGGCGCCCAATTGAGCACCCTGCTCGACGACGGTGCTTACATCCAGCGTGGCGAGCGCCGCAAACAAGTCACCGAGTTCAAAGAAGCCCTGGACTGGTTGATGGCCGAAAGCACCAAGCGCCACACCATCCAGCGCTACAAAGGGCTGGGCGAAATGAACCCGGACCAACTCTGGGAAACCACCATGGACCCAAGCGTGCGCCGCATGCTGAAAGTCACCATTGAAGACGCGATCGGCGCCGATCAGATCTTCAACACCTTGATGGGCGACGCGGTAGAACCCCGCCGTGACTTCATCGAGAGCAACGCACTGGCCGTGTCCAACCTGGACTTCTGATGCGTGTGTAGGTTCACAGAAAAGCTGCACGCTTTCACAAATAGATGACCGGCCGGGCTTCAACCATGGCCCCTGTCGGTCACCATCAAGCCCGCCTTCGCGGGCTTTTTTTTGGTGCGCCCGGCAGGGCGCGCTCACTCAGGGGTGAAAGTCCCCCGCACACCCGGCAAGGGGAAGTGCT